>NZ_JAVRBQ020000061.1:0-10181 GCF_034531215.2 Nostoc sp. ChiSLP03a | reverse complement strand
CCGAGCTTAACAAAATTGAGCGATGTTGGTCATGGTTAAAAAGCCGAATTCGTAAGCAAATAATTCAATTTGGCTGTCTGAGAGATGCGATGGAAGCTGTGCTTCACACAGCGGCTTAACCGCCTTGGCGGTTGCTATACCGGAGTCAGTAATGGAACCGCCACTGTGGAATATGTATCTACTGTTCAGGATGACAGATTAATAAAATGGTACACTGATTCGCACTCCCAACCTACTACAGGCGGAGGAACTACTAATAAAGGAGTGCTTAAAACTGGCTCTATCATTCTGTATAATCAGGGTGGCGAAGAAGCAGCACGCTGGAATTTGACAGGTGTCATGCCCAAAACTTATAAATCAAGTCAACTGGAGGCAGGCACGACGGAACTAGCTACAGAAACAGTCGAATTAGTTTTCCACTCTATCCGACGTACTAAATAATTTGAGATTGGCTAATAGCTAATGGGAAAAAAATTAGCAATTAGCAATCAGCAATTAGCAATCTAAAATAGTTCTGTGACAGATAAGCAGTATGAACTTTTAACTTCTTCCCGTTATTACTTAGAAATTCGGGTAGATGGCAGTGATGATCGCATTGACGGCTACTTCATGGAATGTCAAGGATTTGAGCGCACTCAGGAGGCCATCGAGTTTTGTCAGGTGACTCCCCAGAAATGGGGCAAAGATGGCAATAGCGTTGGTCGAGTAGCACGCACGAAAATACCAGGAAATTCTCACAGTGGCAATTTAATTTTGCGTCGCGGGATGACTGTTTCTATGGCGGTGTGGGATTGGTTCAGTGCCGTTGAACAAGGAAACTGGGCAAAACAACGCCGCAATGGGGATTTAACTCTCTACAATCAAAATGCTATTGAACAGGCAAGATTTAGATTTTTGGGGGCATGGCCCATAAAATACAAAATTTCTGATGTCAGTGCAAGTAATAGTGAGTTTGAAATCGAAGAAATGGAGTTGGCGATTGATGAATTTAGTCGGATTAAATGAGTAAAAACGCGATTATTCGTGTCTTCTAAGAAGCTAAGGCTAATGGCTAAGTGCTAATGGCTAATAGCAATTAGCACTTAACAATTAGCACTTAGTTGTTAACAAAACCCTTTATTCTTGGTTAAACAGTTAGGCAATGCAAACAGAGTTTGAATTTACTTTACCAAAAGGCTATCTTGATGTTGATGGCAATGTTCATCGCAAAGGAATAATGCAACTGTCACGGGCAATTGATGAAATTGTACCATTACGAGATCCACGAGTTAAGTCGAATCCGGCTTATGCAACGGTTATTATTCTTTCAAGAGTAATTAGTCGGTTAGGTGCGCTTGAAGAAGTGACACCTATCGTCATTGAAGAGCTATTTGCCTGTGACCTTAACTATCTACAAAAGTTCTATCGACATATAAATGAACTAGAACCGGAGGTTATGGAGCCAGAGATAACGTTAAAATCTTAGTTGGTCTAACCGATTACATGAGTTGTTAAACACTTAATAAAGCTGCTAATAGCTAATAGCTAATAGTTAATAGTAAGAAAACAATAGCAGTTAGCAATTAGCAATTAGCCATTAGCTATTAACAAAAAAAGTTCAAAATCTATTGAAGATTGGTATATAAAAACTTGATGTTGACTACAGAGTTTGATTTTACACTTCCTCGTGGATTGATGGATACGGAAGGCGTAGTTCACCGTGATGGGGTAATGCAACTGGCTACGGCGAAAGATGAAATTGCTGTGCAAAAAGATAAACGCACTCAAGAGGGTGAAGCCTATAGCACTTTAGTGATGTTTTCGCGGGTAATTGTTCGTGTGGGTACATTGTCAAAAATTACTCCCGAAATACTAGAAAATCTATTTACCCGTGACCTAAGCTATCTGCGCGAGTTTTACAACCGCATCAACCAACAAGGCAATTCAGAAATTCCTGTGTGTTGTCCTAATTGTAATAATAAGTTTTCTTCGGAGTTGGCGCTATCGGGGGAATTTTAGGCTACCCCTCAAACCAACTTTATGAGGAGGTAGCCTGTATTGCTTCTGAGTTCCATTGGTCATTAGAAGAAATTCTCAATTTGGAACACAGCGATCGCCGTCGCTGGGTTATGGAAGTTGGCAAACTTAGAGAGTAATCGATAATGGCTAATAGCTAATGGCTAATAGGAAAAACAATTAACAATTAACAACTAGCAACTAGCAATTAACAATTAGCAATTAGCAAATATGACTAAATCACAAATCAACGACAAATTATTAGAACAAATTTTACATGACTCATTCTTGATAGAGCAGTTGAGCGATCGCGTTTACAAACTTTTGCGTGAAGACCTCCGCAAGCATCAAGAACGCAGTCAAGGATATGGGAGCAGAATTTAATGGTAACAACAGGAACACAAACTTTTGGACTCAACTACGTCACAGCTAATCGTTTCTATGTGGGATTAGAAAGCACTATCTCTGCCTCGTTCACCGAGTGTCAGGGTTTGGGAGTTCGAGTCAAATACGAAACTTACTATGAAGGAGGTGTGAATGACCAGCAACGTATCTTGCTAGGACAGCCAGAATTTTCAGAAGTGACTTTAAAGCGTGGTCTTAGTGATGATATGGTATTTTGGCAATGGGCAAGTCAAGCCATGAGGACTGATTCCCAAAAGGCGATTGAACGTCGCAACGTTAACATTTTAGTATTCAACCAAGCTGGTGAAACTATGCAGTGTTGGACGCTGATTGGAGCTATACCTGTTGGTTGGAAAGCTCCTCAATTAGCAGCAGATTCCTCTACAGTGGCGATTGAAGAATTAACCTTGGTTTATGAAGGTATTAAAGTTGCTAAATCCGGTACAGCTTCTGCAACCTCCCTCAAGGGACGCAATAATGGCTATTTTGGTAGTAATTAAGCAATGGCTGAATCAAATAATGCGCCTTTAAGTGAAACTTCTCAATCAAAGTTAACAAAATCAACAGAATCTCTAAGTAAAAAAGACACATTGTCGCCACATAAGCCTTTGGGAAGCAATCAGGGACTTACCCCGCAATTTCTCGTACCATTAGGAGTGCAGTCTCTTTCGATACTAGATCCTATAATTTTTTCTTCTAAAAACTCTGAATCAGATTTTTCTAATAACCTGTTTGAGGATTCACCATTTTTTTCAGAGTACCGAGCTGCGACTCCAAAAGATAACGCAACAAAACAAGTTTCTCGTGATTTAGTCACTTCATCATCGACAAAGCAAATTTTACAAAAAAAACTAGATTCAACAATTTCACCTCTGCAATCTTCCAACCTGACAAGAAAATTGCAGAGATCGGAATTTTCCGACACACAAGCTGATTTTGCAGTTAACTTTGAGTTAAATAATACCCAGCATGAAGCAGCCGATATTGAGGATCGGCCAGAGTCGGTTATAGTTGATTCTCTCGCACTTTCCCCGATGCAGGCGATTGCACCAGTAACTAGTTTAATACCAAAGGTTCAGTCAAAAACAGATTTTCATTCATTTCCGACATTACAGCCGCATACAGAAACAACAGCATTGGCTTCAGACAGAAATATCACGGCTGAAAGCTCATCTCTACTAAAGAATTCTGTTTCTGATTTAGGAAATATGATTCAACGTGCCCCAATAACAGATACACCAGCAAGAAATAGTCAGTCAGGAACGTTGCTACAACTGCCACAGGTTCTACAAAATATTATGGTTTTGGATTCACTCGCTTCCAAACGATCGCTGAGTCAGTATGCTGCTAGTAATATAGTTACCCAAAGTTCTACTAACTCCCCTAAATCAGACCGTACAACTGTGTCAGGTAGTAATGTATCCTCTTGGTCAGATATTGGCAATTCTGTAAAGAGTAAGACAACTTCAGTACAGCGAAAAATGAGCAAACAGAATAGTTCATCTGTCAATACTCTAATTCAAGCCAAAGGAGCCAACGATCCAGAAACAATTCGACTATCAAGCCAACAAGCCTTTGTCAATACAACAGAGGAGTCTAGCTCTGAAGTATCGAAAAGCATAGAAACATTGGCACAAGCAATCTATGAGAAAGTAAAGTGTCGCTTGCGTATTCAGCAAGAGCGTCACGGACGTGGTTATACTGGACGCTCATCCTGGTAATCCTATTTACGTTGAGAGAAGAAAGTTATGTCACTAGTCAAAGCTAAACTGGTTTCCTCAGATGGGGGTGAAACGATTGAATTCATGTTTAACCCCAATCAATTAGTTTTTCAACAACAGATTAACCTTACTAAAAATAGCGGTGCGCGTACTGGTAGAGGATTACCTAAAGTCAACTTTGCTTATCCAGAACCTTGCACGCTCACCATCAATGACATTTTGCTAGATACTTATGAAGAAGGCGGTGGTAAAAGCGTCATTGTCCATATCCAAAAGTTTGAAAAAGCAGTGAACTTTCTAGAGAGTGGCAAAAATCAAAAAAAGCGCCCACCAACTTATGTATTTGCTTGGGGTAGCAATCAATATATTCGTTGTTTTATCACTAACCTGACCTACAAATTAATTATGTTTTTGCCAGACGGTACTCCAGTAAGGGCAAAATTAGATTTGAGTTTAGAAGAAATTGATGAATCAACCTCCCAACCAGGTATGGGTACACCTAACCAAGTTGACCGCACAGGAGATACTCGTAACAAGCGTATGAGTTAATTGCTGATTCTAAGCATACATAATATTACAATTAGCCATTAGCTATTAGCCATTAGCAATTAACTTATGCCTGCCAATTATACTGCAATCCCAACCTTAAAAATTGACGGACAACCTGCGTCTGATAGTTTGTTAGAAGATATTCTGCAAATCACTGTAGAAGAAAGCTTGCATGTACCGGGGATGTTCACCTTAGTAATTCGTAATGATTATTATTCAGCTCGAGAAGGGGAAAACCCGTGGCTGTACGATAATACTTTTACCATTGGTAAATCTATTGAAATTGGTTTTACTTCCAGCAACACGGAAGATACTGATTTTAACGCTGCTAATCAGAGTACCTTACTTAAAGGTGAAATTACTGCTGTAGAGGCGCAGTTTAATGCGGAATCTCAAGCTCCGATTATTATCCAAGGTTACGATGTCAGTCACCGTTTACACCGAGGACGCTACAATCGATCGTTTCAAAATAAGAAAGATTCGGACATTGTAAGTCAAATCATTGGTGAAGCTGGCATCACCGCAGGCACAATTGATGAAACTGGTGGCCCCTATGGATTTGGCGATCCAGTGGGCTACATCTTTCAAGAAAACCAGACTAACATGGAATTTTTGAGAGAACGAGCAGCACGTAATGGTTTTGAGCTATTTGTACAAGATGGCAAGCTGAATTTTCGTAAACCTTCAGGCGGTAATTCGTTGAACCTAAAGTGGTTAAAAGATATGACCAACTTTCATGTGCGTGTTAATAGTACCGAACAAGTTAGCTCTGTTGAAGTTAGAGGGTGGGACTATAAGAATAAGCAGGCGATTGTCTCCACTAAAAGCGCTCAAACTGCTCAGGTTGTGACTTCAATTGACCAGGGAAAAGGCACTCAAACCAGCACCGCCTTTAACAGTAGTCCGAAAATGATTGTAGTTGATAAACCGGTTTTTTCTAGCAAAGAGTCAGACGCGATCGCCCAAGCACTTTTCAACGAACTTTCTGGTGAGTTCGTCCAAGCAGATGCCCAAGCTGTAGGAAACCCGGATATTCGACCCGGAAAGGTAATATCTTTAAAAGATATGGGCAAATATAGCGGTAGCTATTACGTCACCGAAACCCGCCATATTTTCCAAGGCAGAGTTTACACTACAGACTTCAGCATTCGCGGCTTGCGAGGTGATGATTTATTTACCGCCATGACTCCTCAAACCCGTTTGCAACCAGGACAAACCCTAATAGTAGGAATTGTCACCAACAACAACGATCCGAAAAAATGGAGTAGGGTGAGAGTTAAGTTTCCCACTTTGACAGAAGAACATGAAAGCGACTGGGCAAGAGTAGTGTCAATTGGTGCAGGAAGTAGTCGTGGGTTTGACTGTTTACCAGAAGTTAACGACGAAGTGCTAGTTGGGTTTGAGCATGGCGATATCCACCGCCCCTTCGTCATTGGTGGCGTTTGGAACGGCAAAGACGCACCGCCCACTAGCGTGCAGGAATCAGTTGCAGATGGTAAAGTGCGACTGCGGACATTCAAAACTCGCTTAGGTCACACCCTTCAGTTTGTTGAAGAAGACAAAGGCAGCAGTAAAAAGGGCGTGTATGTAAATACGGTGGATGGTCACAAATTGAATATAAACGATACAGAGAAAAAGATTGAAATCAAAACTAAAGATGGTCATCAAGTGCTGTTAGACGACCAAAATAAAAAAATTGAAATCAAAAGCAGTGGTGGAAATACCTGTAAACTTGATGACCAAGGACGGAAAATTACCATTGATGCAACTGGCGAAATTGAATTGACAGCACCTCAAAAAATTACCCTGAAAGTTGGAGGTAGCAGTATAGAAGTTTCTATGTCTAACATAAAGTTAAAAATGGGCGGCAACACCATCGAACTAGGAGCCGCAGGGATTAACATTGAATCCGCCATGACAACCACTGTAAAAGGATTAACAACTACCATAAAAGGTGATACAACAGTCGCCGTAAATGCTCCAATCGTAAATATAGGCTAATGGCTAATGGCTAATGGCTCATGGCTAATGGCTAATGGCTAATGGCTAATGGCTAATGGCTCATGGCTAAAAGAAAAAATAGCAATCAGCAATTAGCAATTAACAATTAACATAAACAAAAACTATGCCACAACAAGTTGTAATGGGTGCTTCTCTACAGTGTGTAACCTTTGGTACTACACCTAGTTCGCTATTAGTTGTCCCCAAAGGTACACCGGTAATGGTAAATGGGATGCTAGCAGCAACAATTATGGACTTTGCACCTGTCGCAAATATCCCGCCTTTTGGAATGTGTACCTCACTGACCAACCCAGTGGTCGCTGCGGCAACTACCGCAGCGTTGGGTGTTTTAACACCTATGCCTTGCATTCCGATGATTCTCGGCCCTTGGAAAGCAGGAGCAATAAAAGTTAAAATTAACAATTTTCCAGCATTGCCCAATACTGCAATATGTAACTGTGCGTGGGGTGGTGTAATTAAGATTAACTATGCAGGACAAATGAAGGTGAATATTACATAAAATGGATGCTAATAGCTAATATCCAAAAGTGTTGAATGTTAGGAAGAGATTAAAGAAAAGTGCCATAATCTGATAGAATCTAAAAAAATATAAACATAAATTTATCATTCGCTATCTACAGTCATATATGTGTCAGAAAATAAGTTATGTTCATTGGTTTAGAAAACTTATTTGGCTCAGATGAAAAATAGCACTTATAGGCTAAGTTTATCTTAGTATGAAGAGTTTTGATTACGCCATTTAACACTTTTGGATGGTACTGTGTGTACCTCGTTTCATTTATTTTCCTTTGCTACCCCTACTTATTGAGCCGATACCGTGAAACGTGAAACTTATACCCAGCCTTTGACTTCTTCTTTTGTCAGAAGTCTTTGCAATTTCAGATAATCTCGTTGCGTTGCAAGGAGAATATGTTTCATCATTACTGGTTCATCGGCATCAGCGGCGATAAAAGCGGCATTCATGGCAATGTTGCGGATGTTGCCTCCAGCGACTTGTAACTGTCCGAGTTTCTGATAGTCTAGCCCTTTGATTGGTGTCTGCGGTGGGAAAATGCGCTGCCAAATTTGGGAGCGATATTGTGCGGCTGGGAAGGGAAAATCTACCATAAAGCGGATGCGGTGCAAAAAAGCGGTATCTAAGGCATTTTTTAGGTTAGTTGTCAAGATTGCTAAACCGCCGTAGGCTTCCATGCGCTGAAGCAAGTAACTTACTTCTACATTAGCGTGCCGATCGCGGCTATCTTTAACTTCAGAACGCTTGCCAAACAAGGCATCGGCTTCATCGAACAGTAAGATTACTCCTCCGGCTTCGGCGGCATCGAAAATCCGCGCTAAATTCTTTTCGGTTTCGCCTATATATTTGCTGACAACGGCGCTGAGGTCGATGCGGTAGAGGTCGAGGCGAAATTGCTGTGCTAATACATCGGCTGCCATTGTTTTACCTGTACCGCTTTCGCCGTGAAATAAAGAGGTAATCCCAAAACCGCGACTGCTTTTGCCAGCAAAGCCCCAGTCTTGGTAAACTTTAGAACGTTGTTGCAGATGAGTGGCGATATCGGAAAGTACCTGACGTTGGGCTTCTGGTAGCACTAAGTCGTCCCAAGCAGATTTGGCGTTGATGCGTTGGGCTAAGTCATCGAGGCGAGGGCGGGCTTGAGTGCGGCAAAAATCCCAAAGTTGGGAGGAGATCCCCCCAAGCCCTGTATGAATTGGGGGGGAAATATCTGAAGAACTGGTGACTTGAAGGCAGGCGGCTTTAATGGTGGCTGGAGTGAGGTTAAATTGGGATACTAGCTTGTTCAGTTGTCCGTTGAGTTGGTTTGCTGCTGTACCAAGATGAATTTCCCAGAGGTTTTTTTGTTCGTGGAAGCTGAGGGGGGGAACATCAAAGCTGACGAAAGTTTGTTGTCGAGTCGGCAGACGTTCTAGGGTGCTGATTATTGCCGGAGTCTGGAGATTTTCAATCAATAGAGAAATCGCTGTTGTTTTTACAGGATCGGCGGTGGAGATGGAGTCACAGTCGAGTAATAATAGCCGATTTCCTAATATCGCTTCTCTTTCCCATAAGCGCTTGAGTTGATGCAGTTCGTGGGGGAGACTGGGAAGGACGGCGGCGGAAATTATGCCGAGGTTAAAGCCGAGAGTGTCGCAAATATTGCTGACGATTTGATATTTGGTGGTTGATTCGGAACCGCATAATTGCAACAGGGGTAATTTGCGCGAGGCTTGCGACCAAGTGGCGATGATGCGATCGCAAATTCCGGCGTGGGAAGGAGGTAGAGGTAGGGTTTGGGGTTCTGGTTCCGGGAAAGTGACAATTCCTAAGAGTTGTTCGTCAACGGCGGCTTCCCCTAACAGATAACAGAGAATGCGTTTGTCGATTCTAATCGCCGTTTGGGTGAGGGAAAAGCCAGGGGCAAATTCAATTAATTGCCATCGTTGCAAGGGATTTTGGGGAGAGAGGACAGAGAAACTGGCTCTGGGAAAAATGGCAAGGGCTAAACTGAGGGTGGGATAATTGCGATCGCTGTTGCCATTGGCTTCGGCGCAAAGGGTGGCAAATGTCGGATCGATTTCCATACCCACGCACAGCAAGAGGATATCCCGTGCAAAGGTAGATAAATGAAATTTTGAGCAGATTTGAGCTAAGGCGCTGGTTTGGGGGATAGCATCGGGAATTACGTCCTGGGGTTTGTCTTCTATATATGTTTCTAACCACTGACGAATGCGAAAGATTTCTTGCTGAATGATTTGCCAGTTGGTTTGATACCAGTTTGGTAGTGCCGTATTTGTCATTGCTTGGTATATTTGTGATTTTGGCGTTCGCATTTGTTAATTTGGCGTTCGCATTTGTTGATTTGGCGATCGCATTTGTTGATTTGGCGAATCCATTTGTTGATTTGGCGAATCCATTTGTTGATTTGGCGTTCGCATTTGTTGATTTGGCGAACTCATTTGTTGATATGGCGATCGCATTTGTTGATTTGGCGTGTCCATAACGCAGGATATAGCAATCTGGAAAATCGTAAGGCTTCCCCGACTTCTCTTACCCCACCCTAACCCTCCCCTTGTAAAGGGGAGGGAACAAGATTTTCTAGTTTCCCCCCTTTACAAGGGGGAGCCACTGCGTTGGGCGGCTTTGCCGACTTGAAGCAAGTGGCGTGGGACTAAGGGGGGTAATTCGACTTGTATGTACACCGTAGCCTAATAAAGGGGAGGGAACTAAAATCTCTAGTTTCCCCCCTTTACAAGGGGGATTAAGGGGGGTAATCCAACTTGTGTGTACAGTGTAGTCCTTTTCAGGAGGGCTAGGGGAATCTAAAAAGATGAAAACATTCACCGAACTATTACTGGACTTTAGACTAAAAAAGAGCGATCGTGTTTTTAGCAGCTAGTGGAAAAAATAAAAGGATGCCTGTAATAACAAGCACCCCGTAACGGAAGATGAAAAAAGCACAACCAATTTTCATCTACCCCGTTATGGATGTT
>NZ_JAVRBQ020000060.1:0-51670 GCF_034531215.2 Nostoc sp. ChiSLP03a | reverse complement strand
TGCTAAGACTTTTGGACAAATACTCAGCACTCTCCGATATTTCTAGATTGAAAGGACGTGCCATTGTTTACTTCTAGTTTTGATTCTTTCCCGCCCTTTATTCTACAGTTCTATGCAGCCTCACATAGAATTGGTATTAGGACAGTCAACACCAAAATTCTCACAAATCAAATAGGATTGCTATAGTCTGTTAAGTTTAAATTAGTAAGGTCAACAAGTTCTTAGTAAGCACTTTAGTGTTTACTACGAACTTTTCATTACTAGGTTAGACATTGTACTAAGCACAACTTAGAAATTATTTCCACATCATTTTCACTCTTACTATTTTTACTTAAATCAAAACAGTTTTATTAAAAAATATCGTTTAGACAATCGCAGTTTTAACCACTCGTACTGCCTCCTCTAGCAGAATAAAGTTTTACACCTGACTGAATCCGCCTGACTGAGTCGATAATTATGCAATCGTTTTGCAGTCAAATTAATCGTCAAGATCAGAGGAGAGTTTTGCGATCGCTCGTGCGATCGTTGTGTAACACGTTTACAGATGAGAAGCGGCTGATGTTGTATTGTTATGTAACCTTGTAATAATGGACAAACTGTGATTTTTACTCTCTTTGAGTTGTAATTTGGCAGAAAAGCAAACGCTCTAGCTGTTGACAGTATAAAATAAACGGCAAATTAAGCGTGGACGCATTAGTGTAGCGCACCGTATCCCTACGGGAAAGCAAGCTACGCCAAGCGTCTTGCAGAGAAGCTATCGCCACTTCCAGATTTTAATTGTCACAGTTACTCCCAGATTCTGCTAATTCTTGTTAACTTAAAAGGATGCTAATCAATGCCGAACTCCTACTGCAATACCAACGCTGTAAACGCCGACCTTTTCTAGATATCCACGGTGACAAAAGTCAGCGCGATGCTCCCAATGAGTTGCTACGGAAACTGCAACAGGACAAAATCGCTCATCAGTTGAGTGCTTTGGCACAGATGACTTATTACCAACCAGATTATTCTTATGGAAACTGGGAAAAGGGAGAGAAAGGAACTTTAGAATTGATGCAGCGTGGGGTTGAGTACATCTATAAAGGAGTACTGTTAGCAACTTATTCGGAAGCAGACACCCTGCTAAGTCGTCCAGATTTACTTGTGAAACAGCCGGGACAATCAAATTTTGGAGATTGGATCTACGTCCCAGCTAGTATTGAACTGGGTAAGCGCCCTAAACAAGAATATCAAGTTGTCGCTGCATTTCATGCCCAAGTGTTGGCAACAGTGCAGGGAGTTGCACCTGAAACAGCTTTGCTCATATTGCGAACTAAAAATACAAATTATGCAGTGGATCTGTGCAAATGGACACCACGGATGCAGCAGATTTTGGAAGAGTTTATTCAAGTATTAAAGTCACCGAATCCGCCAGAGGTATTTATTTCTCGCCAAAAGTGCAATTTTTGCCATTGGTATACTCAATGTTATGCGATCGCTCAATCTGAAAAACATCTCTCACTACTACCAGGTGTAACACCCCTTCGCTACACTCAACTCCAAGCCTTAGACATTACCACACTGGAATCTCTTGTTAACACCAGTCCCAGCAGCTTAGAAAAGTTACTTGGTTTTGACACCGAAGTAGCGCCCAAATTGGTAGTACAAGCTCAATCTGCACTAGAAAAACGACCGTTGATTTTACCATATCCACTACCAACAGAAGATATTACATTTACAGCGCCTATAGAGATTTATTTTGATATTGAAGCCCAGCCAGACTTAGATTTAGATTATCTTTTAGGGGTTTTGGTTGTTAATAGACAAACTAATACAGAACAATTTTATTCATTTTTAGCTGATAAACCAGAAGACGAAGAATTAGTTTGGCAGCAATTTTTGGATTTGGTTTGGCAATATCCCGAAGCGCCAATTTATCATTTTTGTGTCTACGAGTTTGATACAGTCAAACGGTTGGCAAAACTTTACGGCACTCCACATTCTTTAGTGCGTCCTGTACTGAATCGATTTGTGGATGTGTATGAACAATTAACCCAAAGTGTAGCATTGCCCGTAGAAAGCTATGCCTTGAAAGCGATCGCTCGTTGGATAGGATTTGAGTGGCGTGATAAAGAAGCCAGTGGTGCCAAGTGTATTTACTGGTACGATAAATGGTTAGAAACAGGCGATCGCACTTTACTAGAAATTATCCAACGCTACAACGAAGATGACTGCCGCGCTACCCATAAAGTGAAAGATTGGCTTGTCAACTTTTTCCAAAGTGAGTATGATTTACGATTAGCTTAAGTAATTTATTATTTTTTAAAGGTTTTCAAATTCAAATACTTTTTGATAAGTCTAAGTAAAAGAAACACCTACTCAGACTTGTCATCAAGTTAAAAAAACATGATTTGTCGGAATTTTCAGGTTTGTATCTGTTAAATTATTTATTTAATTGATATTATTTGTAGGGATGTATAAATGTTTGTTACTAAAAATATTTATTTGATAAAAATTATGCAGAGTTTTAAAAAAATCTTCGTATTTCCACGAATTATTTACTTGTTGATTCCAATTATAATTATTAGCTTTGTATTCACCAACTTTTCTTCAAATAGTGTTGAAATTAGTAGTATAGATTTTATTGGAGAAGCAACCTTACAGAAAAGTTTAATATTTAAAGAAACTGAAGTAGGAGGTTTATCGGGAATTACATATAATGCCAAAAACAACCTTTATTACGCTATTTCAGATGACCGGGGACAAAAGGCTGCCGCTCGTTTCTACACATTAAAAATCGATTTGAGCAAAGGTTTGCTAGAAAAAGATGGAATTATTCCAGTCAGCGTTACTACATTATTAAATGAAAATGGTCAAATATTTCGTCCTGGTGAAACTGATACAGAAGGTATTGCATTAACTAATAAAGCAACTGTGTTTGTATCTTCTGAAGGCGATGCTGCAAAATTAATTAATCCTTTTATTAAAGAGTTCTCACTATCTTCTGGCAGAGAAATTGCAACACTTTCTATACCAAACAAATTTTTACCAGATAAAACTAATCAAAAAGGTATCCGCAACAATTTGGCTTTTGAAAGCCTCACCATCACACCCGATAATAAGCATCTATTTACAGCCACCGAAAATGCTCTAATTCAAGATGGTGTCGTAGCGAAACCTAATATTGGTACTTCTTGCAGAATTTTACAATACAACTTGCTCAACAAGCAACCTGAAAAAGAATTTCTTTACCAAACTGAACCAGTTACACCATTTTTAAATCTAATTGGCAAATTCGCTAGTGGATTACCCGATTTACTCGCTCTTGATAATCAAGGACATTTATTAAGTTTAGAAAGGTCTTTTACTGGTTTAGGATTTGCTATTTCTCTGTTTCAGGTTTCCTTAGAAGAAGCCAATGATATTCATAATATTGATAGTCTTTTAGCCGTTGACTCCAAAAATATTAAACCAGTTAAGAAAAAACTGCTGTTAGATTTGAGAAAACTAGATGTACTGCTAGACAACATCGAAGGCTTAACTCTTGGTCCAAAACTACCGAATGGTCAACAATCATTAATTCTCATCAGTGATAATAATTTTAACTCCCTACAACGCACCCAGATACTAGCCTTTCAATTTAAAGTTGAAAATCCCCTCATTAGATTATTACGCCGGGTACTCCCAAATTTTAAGCTTTAATTGCACATAGATAAAGGTGCTTAGGCGCAGCCCGTCATAAACATTGCAACTTGACTGCTATTTAGTTATTTCTGATTATTCCTGTGTATTCACTGAATATACTAGGTAACTTTATCTAGGTGATTTATAGTTTACGTGTAATTTCTCAACCGTACTCCTTAATAAATATGTTACACAATGTTTAGTAGCTTTTGCAGAGGGCTTAAGCATATTTACAGCATATAATTAATTTTCTCAAAATTCGGACATCTCTTAGATTTAAATTTAATAATTAGCTAGACTTATTAAAGTATTTTGCCAATAACATTTTTTATAAATGATTTTTATGCCAGAAAATAAAATTGATAGTATGGTAGGGCAAAAGGCAGAAATAGACGATTACATCGGACATTTTTTAAACAATCGCTATTTAATCAGAGATTTGATTGGCAAAGGGGGGATGGGTAGAGTTTATCTAGCAGAAGATACTGCTAAAGGCGGTATGCCGATCGCAATCAAAATCTTATCACTTAGTTTGTCAAACCAACAAATGTCCCAACGTTTTGCCAGAGAGATTTTTATTGGCGCTCAATTGGGTCGCAAAAGTAAACATATTGTTCGCATTTTAAGTTATGGAGTTACTGAAGATAAAACTCCATTTTATGTAATGGAATGTCTCCAAGGGAAAAATCTCAAACAAATTCTGAACATTCAGCCCTTAACAATATCGAAGTTTTTAGAAATTTGTAATCAAATTTGTTTTGGCTTACAATGTGCCCATCAAGGTATTAGTCTTAAAGGAGAGATTTACCCTATTGTTCATAGAGATATTAAACCAGAAAATATATTTATTGCTGAAGATAGTAAAAAAGGTGAAATTGTTAAAATCCTAGATTTTGGTATTGCTAAGTTTTTAACAGAGCGAAGTGGAATGACACTAACAGATTCTTTTATTGGCAGTTTGCCTTACTGTTCTCCGGAACATATGGAAGGGCGTAAACTGCTAGATGTCCGCTCTGATATTTATAGTTTAGGAGTATTAATGTTTGAAATGCTGACAGGTAAACACCCATTTCAAACAAAAAGTAACTCCTTTGGTACTTGGTATCAAGCCCATCGCTTTCAAATGCCACCTACAGTTGAAGAAGTAAATCCGCAAGTTAAAATACCAGAAATATTAGAAAAAATATTAATGACTTGTTTAGCTAAAGAAGTAAGCGATCGCCCTCAGAATATCAACCAAATATTAGAAGATTTAGAAAAAGTTAGTCTTCAAGTTAATAATATTATTCCTAGCAATAGCACAGACATTATTAAAGTTTCGCTTCCAGTTCAATTAGTACCCGCAACTTTACTATCAGAAAAAGAGTGCTTGCAGAAAAATTGGCCTAAAAATAAACCAATTGCACCAATTGGTTTTCCCCATTTACTACAGACTTCTCAAAGACCTATACCAACTTTTTGGGCAATGTTGCCCAAACAAGAGATTGCAAAATTTTTGGATAAAATACATAGTACTGAATTTATTAGTAAAATGAATGTATATCCGATGCTAATGTGGTTAACAGTGCTATATGACGCCCAACCTTCTACGACTAAGTGGCTACCTTATTTTCTGGATTTAAAAGATAACAAGAGTCAAAATATAGCACGTAGTTTAGCAGAAGTAGGCTACTATCATTTACTATTTTTCCCCTTAGAAGAGCCAACTCATTGCTCTCATGTAACGACTTTAAATCTCACGGCTAAACAGCGTCAGCAACTTTTAGATTGGTTAAATATGAGTCAACAGTCAAATGAATTAATTTTGCCCGATCAAGCCAAAAATATTCTAAAAGCAGAGTACGAAAAGCTGAAGTTAGACATATTACGAAACTTAGCCACACATCAAAAATCTGAGACAGAAGTTTTAAAAACTTGGATAAATAAATTTTTAGAAATGTTTTTGAAAATGCTATTACGTCGTTGAAATTTTGCTAGTAAAATCAAAATCCTTGCCACCATTAACTAATAATATTTTTATGTGTTTATTGCTAACTTTCAATGGACTCAGCATCAAAGGTGAACAAAGTGAATCAGAGCTTATTTACATCTCCCAGTAGTACGGGCTTGCTTGCCAATCGTTATCAACTCAAGCAATTAATTGGCAGCGGTGGCATGGGTGAAGTTTTTTTAGCAAATGATGTTTTGTTAGGAGGTATACCAGTTGCTATCAAGTTTTTGACTCAAACTGTTGTTAATACCAAAATGCAACAAGACTTTGCTCGTGAAGCTTTAATGAGTGCAGCCTTGAGTCAAAAGAGCGTACATATAGTGCGGGCGTATGATTATGGTGTGAATGAGAAAGGAAAACCATACTACGTCATGGAATATTTATGTGGTAAGAGTTTAAAGGATTTAATTCCGCTATCTCTGCCCATGTTTTTGACTCTCTCTCGCCAAATTTGTTTGGGCTTACAGTGTGCTCATCAAGGAATTAACATTGATGGCAAAATTTGTCCGTTGGTTCATCGAGATATCAAGCCCGCTAATATATTAGTTATTCCCGATCCGATATTGGGCCAGTTAGTTAAAATTCTTGATTTTGGTATTGCTAGATTTTTGAATTATGCATCAACAGCTAGTACAAGTAGCGGATTTAATGGCACTTTACCCTACTGTTCTCCAGAACAGCTAGATGGAGAAAAATTAGATAGTCGCTCTGATATTTATAGTCTGGGTGTGATGATGTTTGAGATGCTTACAGGCAAAAAACCTTGGCAAACAGAAACTGATTACTTTGGCGCTTGGTATAAAGCACATCATTTTGAAGCACCAAAAACGATCGCAGATGTTAAACCTACTATTAAAATACCTCAGAAGTTAAATAATTTAATTATGGCTTGTTTGACTAAAAAAGCAAGCGATCGCCCTCAAAATATCGCTGAAATTTTACAAGTTTTAAACAGTCTAGAACAGTCTAATTGTCCTACTTTACCTACAAAATTCACCTTTAAGTCTCCCTTAAATTCTGCATTACCAATCACTGTAGAACAAAGCTATCGGCAACTTTTGTGGCCTCAAAATAAACCAATTCAAGAAATTGTTTTTCCCCAGCTTCTAGACACTCCCCAAGGATCTATAACAGCGCTATGGTTGATGTTATCTAAACAAGAAATTAAAAACTATGCGGTTTCTACCCGTTATAACCAGTTTGTCTTTGTAACATCCCCTCACCCAATGTTGTTGTGGGTAACTGTACTCTATAATCAACAATTCGCTCCGAAGTGGCTACCGTGCTACTTAGATATGCAAAATCCCCAAAATCTCAGAATGGTAAGTTTACTGGCTGAAAATGAACAATATCCTTTGATTTTCTTTACTCTGGAAGCACCACATTCCTGCATCAAGGTTCTCAGCAGTCGCATTGAGCCAACTCAGCGGCAGATGTTAAAAACTTGGGTGCAACAAAGCCATAGGCTACTACCCACTTCTCAACCCCAATTGAGCAAACAGCTATTGAAACAGCAGTATAAACAAATGCAATCCCGAATATTGCAACATCTGGAATCAGAGCCACAGGTTGTGTTATCGCGGTCTGTTTAACGTATAATTTGCATCTTGGAGATACGCAACAAAAATCATTACTAATTCCTGACTCCGAAACACTTGACAAGTAGAAAAAAAATAGTGATAATAGCAAAGTTGCCAAACAAGGGACTGTAGTTCAATTGGTTAGAGCACCGCCCTGTCACGGCGGAAGTTGCGGGTTCGAGCCCCGTCAGTCCCGTTCTAAATTTATGAGTAGCAAATCACTTAACTTAGGTGATATTAGATTCTGAATTACCCAAAGAGGTTGACTCAGGATTCAGGATTTAAATATAAGCTACATTTATCATGCTTTGCGAAAGAGAGAATTAACTGTGACTGTTAGAGTCCGTATTGCGCCGAGTCCAACCGGAAATTTACATATTGGTACAGCTAGAACTGCTGTATTCAACTGGTTATTTGCCCGTCACCACGACGGTAAATTTATACTGCGAATAGAAGATACAGATTTAGAGCGATCGCGTCCCGAATACACCGACAATATTCTGGAAGGATTGCGTTGGCTAGGACTGAACTGGGATGAAGGGCCATTTTTCCAATCCCAACGCCTGGATATTTATAAAGAAGCAGTGCAAAAATTGCTAGAGCGAGGATTAGCTTATCGCTGCTACACCAGTTCTGAAGAATTAGAAGCGCTCCGAGAAGCCCAAAAAGCTCGAGGCGAAGCACCTCGCTATGACAACCGTCACCGCAACCTCACCCCAGAACAACGCGCCGCTTTTGAAGCAGAAGGTCGTTCTTCTGTAATTCGTTTCAAAATCGAAGACGAGCAGGAAATTGTCTGGAACGACCTAGTAAGGGGAAAAATGTCTTGGCGAGGTAGTGATTTAGGTGGTGATATGGTCATCGCCCGCGCCTCAGAAGAGGGTAGCGGTCAACCTTTATACAACTTTGTTGTTGTAGTGGATGACATCGATATGCAAATTACCCACGTCATCCGGGGAGAAGACCACATCGCCAACACTGCCAAACAAATTCTGTTGTATGAAGCGATGGGTGCAAAAATTCCAGAGTTTTCGCACACGCCGTTGATTTTGAATATGGAAGGGCGCAAGCTTTCTAAGCGGGATGGCGTCACTTCCATTTCTGAATTTCAGAAAATGGGCTTTACTGCTGAAGGCTTGGTAAATTACATGACATTGCTGGGTTGGTCGCCACCAGACTCGACACAAGAAATATTTACCTTAGAAACAGCAGCTAAAGAATTTGGCTTTGAACGTGTAAATAAAGCAGGTGCAAAGTTTGACTGGGACAAGCTGGATTGGTTGAACAGTCAGTATATCCACAATACGCCAGTAGATAAACTCACAGATTTACTCATCCCCTTTTGGGAAGCGGCTGGCTATAAATTTGATGGTGGACGCGAGCGCTCCTGGTTAGAACAGCTAGTAACTTTAATTAGCCAGAGTTTGACTCGCCTGGTAGATGCAGTACCTCAAAGCCAACTGTTTTTTAACGACACAGTTGAATTTAGCGATGAAGGCAGTACACAATTAAAGCAAGAAGGTTCTACTGCTGTTCTAGAAGCGATTGTCACAGCTTTAGAAAATCAGCCGCAACTGTCAGAAGCCGCCGCCCAGGAGATTATTAAACAAGTTGTCAAAGAGCAGAAAGTCAAAAAAGGCTTAGTGATGCGATCGCTTAGAGCAGCTTTAACTGGAGATGTTCATGGCCCCGACTTAATCCAATCTTGGTTACTACTAAATCAGATTGGTTTAGATAAACCGCGCTTGAGTCGGGCTATAACGGAAGCTAAGTAGCGATTACTTGCAGATTTTAGAAATATTTTAGATTTTAGGGGCGCACGTTTGTGTGCCCCTATCCATAAGGTAGAGCAACTATAAGAACAAGAAATTATTGACTAATTACTAATGAATTATCCCCAATTCTAAATCTAAAATAGTTAGTCAATTATCCTCATGTTGGGAACTTGGTGTGTAAAATTCATGTCTTCAAAAACACTTAGAAGCGAACGTAATTACAATGCCGACAAAAGCGCTCAATAGAGGGATGAGATTATCGTTCATGATAGTTACGCTCTTCATCACATCAACAGTTAATGCTGCGGTTGATGCTCAGGAAGCGCCAACGATATTTGGAGATGTCACCATTAGCCCTCAGTTTTCGCCAGACCCTCTGACAGTTCGCGGGATGAGTGGTGGCTCAATATCTGGGAGTCAAGTAGGTGGGAGAAGCGAAACAGCTACTGGCCCTTGTACTGGATTTGTGGATGAAACACCAGACCACACATTAGCGTTAACAAGTAAATTTGACTACCTGAAGTTGCAAGTGCAAAGTCCTGAAGACACCACAATGATTATTAAAGGGCCCGGTGGTACTTGGTGTAATGACGATTTTGATGGCAAAAATGCTGGCATTGTTGGTGAATGGCTAGCTGGAAGTTACCAAATTTGGGTTGGTTCTTACGAAAAAGGCAAGTATCTTCCTTACACTCTAAAAATTACAGAAGTAAAGTAGGGCATGGGGCATGGGGCATGGAGAAGAGACAAGGTAGACAAGGAAGAGGGGGAGATAAAGGAGAGGCTTGTTCAATAGACCTCTAGCAAAAGTGCTTTTTGCAAGAGAGGGGAAAAGGGTAAAGGTTAAAGGGGAAAGGGAAAATAACAAACCTTTCCCCCTTTCCCTTTCCCCTTTTCCCGACAAATGCCAAGAAGTCTAATAATTCCCCCTTGTCTCCCCAGTCCCCAGTCTCCACAATCATTATTGAGAGCGGCTTGAACGATACAAGGAGCATTCTGGAGAAATTTTCTCTGTCTTTGCATCCCGTTGCGCTCCCTTTTCTCGTGCGATATTGTATTAAAATTAAGTTAACTTTGATTAAGATTCTTGTTGGCATCGCCATAATGCTCTAATTGCCTTATGGCAGTGCATCTAAGAGATCGAATTAAACAAAATGGATTTATAAACATCCGTTTAACAGCTTAAAGTGACAGAGTGATTGAACTTAGGTTACTAGAGCTAACGAGTTGTATAGGCATCTAGAGGCAAATTAAAATGAAATTCTCTTGGAAAGTCGTAGCACTCTGGACGTTGCCGGCTTTGGTAATTGGCTTTTTCTTCTGGCAAGGGGCGTTTGCAGGCGCACCTGTTGACATGAGTAAGAATACAGCTAATACCCGCATGACTTACGGTCGCTTTCTAGAATACTTGGACAGTGATCGCGTCAACAGTGTGGATCTTTACGAAGGCGGTAGGACAGCAATTATAGAAGCCCGCGATCCAGACCTGGAAAATCATGTCCAAAGGTGGCGCGTGGATTTGCCTATTAACGCTCCTGAGTTAATTAGCAAGCTCAAAGAGAAAGCCATTAGTTTTGATGCTCACCCCATGCGGAATGATGGCGCAATTTGGGGATTGTTGGGCAATCTCATTTTTCCAGTTTTATTGATTACTGGGCTGTTCTTTTTGTTCCGGCGTTCTAGTAACCTCCCCGGCGGCCCAGGTCAAGCAATGAACTTTGGCAAATCTAAAGCGCGTTTCCAAATGGAGGCAAAAACCGGCGTCAAATTTGACGACGTAGCCGGAATCGAAGAAGCTAAAGAAGAACTACAAGAAGTCGTCACCTTCCTGAAGCAGCCAGAAAGATTTACTGCTGTGGGCGCACGGATTCCTAAGGGAGTGCTGTTAGTTGGGCCTCCTGGAACTGGTAAAACTTTACTCGCAAAAGCGATCGCAGGTGAAGCAGGCGTACCTTTCTTCAGTATTTCCGGTTCGGAATTTGTGGAAATGTTTGTTGGTGTGGGTGCATCCCGCGTCCGCGACTTGTTTAAGAAAGCTAAAGACAACGCCCCCTGTATTATCTTCATCGATGAAATCGACGCCGTAGGACGGCAACGGGGCGCTGGTATCGGTGGCGGTAACGACGAGAGAGAGCAAACCCTCAACCAATTGCTCACCGAAATGGATGGGTTTGAAGGTAACACAGGCATCATTATTATTGCTGCTACCAACCGTCCCGATGTACTAGACTCAGCATTGTTGCGTCCTGGTCGCTTTGACCGCCAAGTAACAGTTGATGCACCCGATATCAAAGGGCGTTTGGAAATCTTACAAGTCCATGCGCGAAATAAGAAACTAGACCCTAGCGTATCTTTAGATGCGATCGCTCGCCGCACTCCTGGATTTACTGGTGCTGACTTAGCCAACTTACTCAACGAAGCAGCAATTCTCACTGCGAGAAGACGCAAAGAAGCCATCACCCTCCGCGAAATTGATGATGCGGTGGATCGGGTAGTTGCAGGGATGGAAGGTACTCCTTTGGTAGACAGCAAGAGCAAGCGCTTAATTGCTTACCACGAAATTGGACACGCCTTAGTGGGGACTTTGTTAAAAGACCATGACCCAGTACAGAAAGTTACTTTAATCCCACGGGGACAAGCACAGGGTTTAACTTGGTTTACACCCAATGAAGAACAGGGGTTAATTTCCCGTTCTCAACTGAAAGCGAGAATTACTGGTGCTTTGGGTGGTCGCGCCGCCGAAGAGGTAATTTTTGGCGCTGCGGAAGTCACAACTGGCGCTGGTGGAGACTTGCAGCAGTTATCGGGAATGGCCCGGCAAATGGTGACTCGGTTTGGGATGTCCGACTTAGGCCCACTGTCATTAGAAAGCCAGCAGGGAGAAGTATTCTTGGGTCGTGACTGGACAACCCGATCTGAGTATTCTGAATCTATTGCTTCCCGCATCGATGGACAAGTCAAAGAAATTGTTGAGCAGTGCTACGACAATGCTAAGAAGATCATCCGTGACCATCGCACTGTCACCGATCGCTTAGTAGATTTGCTCATTGAAAAAGAAACTATTGACGGCGAAGAATTACGCCAGATTGTAGCTGAGTACACTGAAGTACCTGAGAAGCAACAGTACGTACCGCAACTATAATATTTGACTCATTTCCAGATAGTAGCTGGAAATGAGTAAAGTAACAAAAAGTAAAATGAGGATGGCGTATACCATCCTCATTTTTTTGCGTTTTTTCAGTGTTAGAAAGCTTCTAATTTTAAAATTCTCAAAATTTATGAACCCATAAACTCTATAACAAACCTTGTTTTTTCAACTTAGCTAGCGCATCTTCAGCAGCAGCTTTTTCTGCATCTCTTTTATTGCGTCCGTTACCTTCGCCATAAATTTTTTCATCTACCAATACTTTTGCAATGAATTCTGGTGCGTGAGAAGAACCTCCTATTTGTTCTGTGAAATATTTGGGAGGAGTTGGAGTAACGCTGCGTTGCACCCATTCTTGAAAGCGATTTTTGGAGTCTACAAAATTCTTGGAGTTGCTATCAGATTCATGAGGAACAGGTGAGTTTTCAACTATTGCTGAATCAAACAATGGTTCCACAAAATCTCGGACTGAATCAACTCCAGAATCTAGAAAATAAGCACCAATAATGGCTTCAAAAGTGTTACTGAGCAACCTAGATTGTATTCGTCCTCCATCTTTTGCTGCACCCCTACCTAGCCGCATCCATCGACCCAAGTCTAAACTAACAGCAAACTTTGCTAACTGCGGTTTATCTACTAATCGAGAACGTAAAGGTGTTAATTCGCCCTCTTTTTTGTCTGGATAACGACGATATAGATACTCGCCACTCAGGAAATTTAGTAACGCATCACCCAAAAACTCCAGTCGTTCATTATCTTCACCTGAATTAGGGTTTTCATGCATATAGGATGTATGAGTGAGTGCGCAAAGCAAGAGAGATGCATCTTGAAAGGGCAATTGTTTTAGGAGTTCATCTAAGTTTTCTCTTATGCGTGCTTCTTCAGCTTGCTTTGGAGAAAGCATTCGCAGAATTTCTTGCTTGTGCTTTTCTACAATATCTGCTTCTGATGCTGAAATAGCTTTGAGAAGTCGAACAATACTATCAAGTGCGCGATAGGTATCATCAGTAGAGAAACGCTTTCCATTCATTTCATGTGCCCATTTATTACGAACTTCAATGAGTTCGCTAACTAAGGCACGTTCACCATGACCCAGTTTTCTTTTAAAAACCTGATTCCACTGTCCAATTATTACTTTTAGTAACTCAGAAATATCATCACGCAGAATGTCTTCTGGATTGCGCTTTAAACTTTGGTTATCGGATAGAATAGATGTCGCTATTTTCAGCCAGCGCTCACCATGAACTTTTCGCATTTCCTGTTCAAAATAGGGATATAGACCCTGATTTAAAGAAATTAGAGCGCTCTCGATTCGGTTGCGATTACTAATAGCCATTGAAGTATTTGATATTACAAATGATTTTCTGGTATTTGTTCCGCAAAGGCGGACTTAATTCGTGTAGCTTTATTATTGAGGGTTTTGAGTTTTCAAGAGAATGAAACAGTTGTGTAAATAATATTCGAGTTTATAAAGAACTTACGGTTTACTTTGGGCGATCGCACCATACAAAATACCTAAAATTTTCTTAATATCCTTAATATAATATTCACTCAAATCAATCGAAACCACATTACCTTCAAGCTTGAGAAATTGCCAGATAGTACCGATAGTAACAGCACCATATATAGCTTTTATTTGATTTCCACCTCTCTCGTTAAATAATTGAGCAGCTACCATTTCAGCAATACATTGCGCTAAACCAGACCTCAGATTCTCATTTTTACTTTCTACTAGGACAACCACCGGACTTCGTACAAGCAACTGTTCCGAAGAAAGACTCAAAATAAAATCACAAAATCCGTTTAATCCTCGCTGGCTATCAACAGTAAAATCAACTCAAGAAAACAAACTTATTTCATAATTAAATTTGCGTCTAATTTCTAATCAAATTGGACTGATTATAATTTCACTTCGAGCTTTTTCCGAACCGATCGCTACTGCTAAATCAATATTTTCCTTAAGAAGAGTAGATAATAAATTGCTACATTCTTGCTCCTGCACATTTGCGAATAGCCCAGATGACTCGTGGATAACTAACCCAAAATAATCAATAACTTCAATAAATTTAAAATCACTATAAGCCATAAAACTTACTCCTTTGTCTTATGACTGAATCCTATAACAAGGTTTAAAAATTCAGCTTTGGCGGAAACACCTTAGCTAAATCAAGAGATAAATCAGGGAAGCAGGGAAAAGTTATTATCTCATTTGATAAGAAAATTCGCTTATTTGAATAACCATATCTGCCTTGATTATCCTGATATGGTTCACTGTAAGCTTCCAAATAATTATCGAAAAAATTAAATATCCAATAATTAGTAATACCGGCTTTAGCATAGAGAGGTATTTTAACATCTTGGTCATAAGCTAAAGAAGAATCTGAAACCTCCATTACCAAAAGCACATCAGCAGGTTTAGGATGACCAGATAGATAATTATCATCTCGGTTTTGAAGAATAGCAAAATCCGGTTCAGGTTCACTATTCGGTGGCAAAGCAATCGGAGCTTGAGATTGCAAAGTTGCCCTATCACCTACAATTTTCGGAAGTTCTCGCAACAAGTTTCGCAAACAAGTTTCATGGGCTGTACCTTTGGATGCCATTTCAATAATTTCCCCGTTGATTAATTCAATGTGGTCATCTTCATGGAAAAAGCCCAATTCTCCAAGCTTGTGGTATTCATCCAGTGTGAAGCGTTTAGCCTGAGCAATACTCATAACCTTACCTTTGATCTCATTGCCATAATACTTATTCTAAATGTGTCAGAAATTGGTATGCTAAAGGTCGAGACTCGCTAAGAAAGCAAACAATGCCTGCGCCTACTATTAATCCTACAATCGCTGCTTTTCCCTTGACAGCCGTAGTTGGTCAAGAAGCAATTAAATTAGCCTTGCTTTTAGCCGCAGTCGATCCTGGTTTGGGAGGAGTGGCGATCGCAGGTCGTCGCGGTACGGCAAAATCTGTAATGGCTCGTGCTATCCACGCTCTACTACCGCCGATAGAAGTTGTCAAAGGTTCAATCAGTAATTGTGACCCCAACTACCCAGAAGAATGGGACGATCAACTTTTGGCGGAGTACGCAGACAAAGATATTCAAGATATTCCCGTCGAAATTATCCCCGCGCCTTTTTTGCAAATTCCTCTAGGTATCACCGAAGACCGACTCCTCGGTTCAGTAGATGTGGAAAAATCAGTAAAACAAGGTGATACGATTTTTCAGCCTGGATTACTCGCTACAGCCAACCGAGGTGTACTGTACGTAGATGAAATTAATTTATTAGATGACCAAATATCAAATCAGCTTTTAACAGTATTATCTGAGGGACACAACCAAATTGAACGGGAAGGGATTAGTTTTCAGCATCCGTGCAAATCCCTATTTATTGCCACCTACAATCCAGAAGAAGGTGGATTACGAGAGCATTTATTAGATAGAATTGCGATCGCACTCTCTGCTGATGGTGTACTCGGCTTAGATCAAAGAGTAGAAGCAGTCGATCAAGCGATCGCCTATTCTAAATCTCCCCAAGATTTTCTCCAACAGTACAACGAAGATTTAGACTCTCTCAAAACTCAAATCATCTTAGCGCGGGAATGGCTCAAAGAAGTAATCATCACCCACGAACAAATTGCCTATTTAGTAGATGAGGCAATTCGCGGCGGAGTTCAAGGACATCGCGCCGAGTTATTCGCCACGCGGGTTGCTAAAGCTGCTGCGGCTTTGGAGGGACGAACAACAGTTAATGCCGAAGATTTGCGCCGTGCGGTGGAGCTGGTAATTATACCACGCGCCACAGTTGTGCAGACACCACCAGAACAACAAGCACCACCTCCGCCTCCGCCGCCGCAACAAAATCAAGAAGAACCTCCAGACGAATCAGAAGAGGAAGAACAAAAAGAAGAGGAAGAAAATCAAGAGCAAGAACCGCCCAGTATCCCAGAAGAGTTTATCTTTGATCCAGAAGGGGTAATTCTTGATGACAGCGTGCTTTACTTTACTCAAACAGCGAAGCGGCAAGGTAAATCTGGTAGTCGCAGTGTCATCTTTTCTGATGACAGGGGACGCTACATTAAGCCAATGTTACCTAAGGGGAAAGCGCGACGCATTGCAGTAGATGCCACCTTGAGAGCTGCGGCTCCTTATCAAAAATCACGAAGAGAAAGACACCCAGAAAGAAAAGTTATTGTCGAGCAGGCTGATATTCGCTCGAAACGCCTAGTACGTAAAGCTGGGGCGTTGGTAGTATTTGTGGTAGATGCTTCTGGCTCAATGGCACTGAATCGAATGCAATCAGCTAAAGGTGCGGTGATGCAACTGTTGACAGAAGCTTATCAAAACCGCGATCAAATAGCATTAATTCCCTTCCGGGGAGAACAAGCCGAGGTATTATTGCCTCCAACACGTTCTATTGCTTTGGCGCGTAACCGTTTGGAAAGGTTGCCCTGTGGCGGGGGTTCACCCTTAGCACATGGTTTAACTCAGGCTGTGCGCGTCGGCTTAAATGCTCAGATGAGTGGAGATATTGGGCAAGTTGTCCTTGTAGCAATCACCGATGGGCGAGGTAATATTCCTTTAGCGCGTTCTTTGGGCGAACAGCTAGAAGCAGGAGAAAAGCCAGATATCAAAGGAGAATTATTAGAAATTGCTGCGAGAATCCGTGCTTTGGGAATGCAACTATTAGTAATTGATACAGAAAGTAAATTTGTGTCTACTGGGTTTGCTAAAGAATTATCGCAAACAGCAGGCGGTAAATATTATCATTTGCCGAAAGCGACAGATCGAGCTATTGCTGCTATGACCAAAGGTGCGATCGCTGATTTAAAATCTAGATAATTTGTCATTTGTCATTGGATTTTTGACTTAGCTATGACTACGAGCCAGTAGGCATTACCTGTGGTTGTAAATAGCAAATCAAATCTTGAATTCCCTTTTGCAGATAGCGGGTTACTGTCATTGGACTAGTACCAATGTTCTTAGCTGCATCCTTGCGAGAAAGTTCCTTCAAAAATACCATTTCAACTGCCATGCGGGGCTTTTCTTCCAACATATTGATTGCGCCTTGGAGTTGTTGGCGTTCTTCTTCTTGTTGCAGAAGTACATGAGAACGAGGACAAGGAAGTGCCTCACCCAAGGTTATTTGGCAATCAACATAGTTAACTGCGGTTGCATCTAAACTCAAAGGCATCCGGTTTTGAGCAGCTAATTTGGTTTCTTGCCACTCTTGTACAGATACTCGAAGTTGGCTGGCAATTTCAGCATCCTTGGGCGGGCGACCTAAAGAGATTGATAAATCCTTGCGAATCTTTTGTCCTTCATTGTATAATTCTTGCCAACGACGGGGAATTTTTAATAGAGTACTGCGATCGCGCAAAAAGTGCAGCATCTCACCGCGAATATATGGCACTGCAAAGGAACTAAAAGCATATCCTTGGCTAGGATCGAAACGCTCAATAGCCCTAATCAAACCAAAATACCCAATTTGTTCTAAATCTTCATAAGGTTCATTGCATTGATGGCTGAATTTATGAGCCATCTTCCGTACTAAGCCAGTATGTAACTGTACAAGTTTATTACGAAGTTTAATAGATGGATTCTGGTGATACAAGTGCAATAATTCTATACCATCAGTTCGTAAAGAGGACTCACTTGTTGCCATATAAATTACCTTTGTTGTAACTCCTATTCCTGAGAAAATGGAGCTGCGTATATTTTCTTCTAAGCTGTTATTATTTTGCTGAGTCAGGGAAGAATAAGCCATCGTCGTTTCACTGAACTTGTTAGGGGTCTAACTCCACAATTCAGTATTTGTACGCATGATTTTGCGAACCCCTCTGTTACAGGTGATTTTTGCTTTTTATATAACTGTTGAATGGCACATAATCTTTAGCTTTTGCAACAAAAACTAGCTATTTATGCTGAACAATGCATAACTGACCTAATAGCCATCTGTCATACTGAGAGCAACGTGAATCGGTACTGAATTAATCGCAAAAGAGACTGGGCAATTTTATCTTTTAGTACGCACCATCATTAATAAAGGTCGAAAATCCAAATTGAAAGTTGGGTACAAGAACAAAACCTAAGCTACAAAAAACAGAATTCCGACTCATCTTTAATGGGAATTTCTACTTAGTTGGGTCTTGAGGTACATTTCTATTCAATATTGGTAAGATGGAAACTTTGGAAACTTAGTGGAAACATAGAAACAGGTGATTGACATGCCAGTTTGATGGGTGTCACACTTCTGCTAAACAGGAGGGTGAACAATGAAAATCACCAAACACCGACAAAAAATTCTCGATGCACTTCAGCAATGGTTTAGTATCCATAAACAAGGGCCAACTCTAGAAGAGTTGTGTCAAGAACTCGGAATGCAACCACGTCAGAAAGCAACAGTTCAGAAGTGGTTGCAAACTATGCGCGGTATAGATGTGGAATGGGATGACCACAGCGCCCGTAGTCTTCGCCTTTTGACATCTAAACCGGAAAAACCCTCCTTACACCTATCTGTTACCGATACTCTGCGATATCTGGCTACTGGCGTGGTGCAGTGGGAAAAACTTGAGCTAGAAAAGCGAAGTCAAGTACCAGAAGCCCTTCGCATTGGGATGTCCCGTATGTACTTAACTTCCTTACTACGGGGAGAACAAGCCCCAGAGAACCTACCTCAATTTTTTGATTGGGCGGAAACATCAATTACTTCTTGGAAACCAGCCCAAGAGATTAAATATCTTTCGCCAGATGTCAGCGTTATAGAAGACGGAGTAGTTTCCGATTTTGCAAGAGAATGGCAAGTTTCGGGTAATGATGTGGTGGCGCAGGTACAAGAGTCAGTACTGAAAGATGTACTGGAATACTGTCGGGGAAATCAGTTAGAAGATGCTTATCGCGCTTTTCGACAACTGATTATTACTAAACCCACTCTTCATTACTCAGAATATCGGCAACAGCTACGTTTACCCAAACTCAGACCACTGCGGGAGTTATTGTCACGGTTAGAAATCTATGTCGATATGGATAAGTTGGCAGAGGGTAGCGTCTATCATCTGTGTCCGCGCTGCAAGTATGTGCAACGCCAACGCCCTGATGGTACATATACCTGCCATAACCCTTGGTGTGCAAGACTTTGTGCAACCAGCAACTTTCAACCATTGCCACCTATTTCTAAAGAAAAAGCAGCAGACTGGAAAGCTGTTACCCCTGGCGTACATTTGTACGGTACGCTTCCAGGAATTTGGGAAATTCAACTCAAAGAAGAACTTACAAAATTGGGTTTGCGCGTTACTCTCTGGCCTTTTGTCGATGAATTTGACTTACTTGTAGAGTTCCCGCGCAAAGTTCGCTGGGCAATTGATTTTAAAGATTGGTCATCGGTGGATGAAGAACGTTTGAAAAAAGTGCAGTATCGGCGTGATGCAACGGAAACTTTTGTAGTTTTTCCAGATGAACGCGAAGACTATTTACGGATAAAGGTAGTGCGCGAACAACTAGAACCTGAACTTGAAGGGGTGCGCTTACGCTTATTTAGCGAAATCATCACTCAGGCTCAAGCAATTTTAGGGAAGAAAAAATAATGCGTGACACCATTAGCTGGCGCAAGGAGCTGTGTAAAAAACTCCGCAACTCGGATGAATTACAACAGCATATAGTATCTAGTTTAGTTAACGCAGATACTAAGGTACAACAGCGAGAACTTAAGCGTCTTGCCTACCTCATTGCTGATGTGGAATTGGGATTAACCCTACTTAAGGAAGTAGCACCAGAAGAACCTGCCACTTCTGTGGAAGCTTTGCTTAAAGGATATCGTTTTCCAGTTGAACAACTACAAAGCGATCGCAACTGGCAACTTATACAAAATGCTCGTTTCTATTTGATTAAGCGTAAAGGCAGACAATGGCTGCGAGTTCTTCAGGAGTACATAAATTTACCTGAAATTATTAGAATCTACAGCCTTGAAGAGGCAAGGAATGTTCCTCAAACTATTTTATCCAGTACCTACCCAACTCGTTTAGAGAAGATATATCTTCCAACTTTATTAAAAACTCCACAGCATAGACAACGAAAAGTCAAATTAGCAGATGAGGGGCGGTGGTATGCCAAGATTTCCCAAAAAGGTAACTCTCCAGTTGAGGTTCCGATTAATATTCCCAAGGAAGTTGCTAACATAGCACCTTCGTGTGTAGTAACCCTTCATCGCACACGGACTAAGCAGAATCCACAGTGTAGCGTTACCCGTGAAGAATTAATACTAGCTGCCCAAGAAATGGACGATAAATTGTCCCAGTTTGGGCAACAAGAAAATTATCGTAACCGTTTGGAAAACATCCTCTTCCAGCTATACGATGCTGAATCAGATAATTTCCAGCATGGTAATCAGCTAACTTTAGAAAATCTTATCCACATTGTTGGGCTTTTGAATGTGGGCAAGTCTACCCTGTTGGAAATTCTGATTTACCACTCCGCTAAACAGGGCGATCGCTGTGGGTTGATGGTGAATGATGTTGCTACAGCAGTGCGCCTCGCTTCTTTGTTCTGCCACAAATTAGGAATTCCTGCTGCACCAGTGTTGGGTAGTAAACGCCAAGAGCAACTGGCAAAAGTCTACGAACCTATTCTCAAAAGTGAGGGTGAGGAAGTTACTAAAGGAGGGATGCACCCTGCATGGCGTTGGTTTAGTCCAGTCTGTCCACTTTTAGCTCTAGTGCAATCAGAAGATAAATGGGAATTTGGCAATGAACCTTGTCACAAGCTTTATCAAAAAGTTCTTGTAGCTGATAATGATGATTCTGATGATGAAGACTGGCAGGAAAGTGATAAAAAATACACTTGTCCCTGTTATTACAAATGTCCACGTCACCATTTAGAACACGATATTGCTACAGCTTCAGTCTGGATTTTCACCCCTGCTAGTTTTATTCATACTCGTGTACCCCGCCAAGGATTTGAACAAGACTTGACGTTTGCTGAGGCTGTTTATCGAGAATGTAAATATCTATTTGTTGACGAAGCCGATCGCGTACAGATTCAGTTTGACGAAGAGTTTGCCCCGGATGAAGTCTTAGTCGATGCTTCTGAAAACTCTTTTTTAAATAAACTCGGACTTAATCAGTCTACGATTTACAATTCCGATCGCAGTGATATGGCAGGCGATCGCTTTGTTGCTTGGACAACCGCACATTACAATACCCAAAATGCTACTAACCGCATCTATCACTTACTCCTCACGCACCCTAAATTAGTTGCGTGGTTGGCGCCACTTCCTTTTACAGGTCGTTCTCTATTTGCTCGGATTATCCGTGACTTGGTTGATCCGCCTGAGATTACTGTCTCAGCGAAACCGAAACTAACTCGCCAACAAATCATGGAAGAACGGCGTAAACGCATCATTGAAGCAGACTTGGCTCCCACAGAGCAACGTCGCCGCCGCAAACAAATGATGGATCAACTAGATGGATTTTTACAACATCCGCTCAATCCCCGTCGTGGTGGTGAACTTTCAGGTTTGGCGCTGACAATACTAACTGCGGAAGATGACCGTCAAGCCTTAGCTGAAATTGCTCCTTGGTGCAAAAGATGGATAGAAATCCATAATCTTTCCCTACCAGATGAGACTCAATTTGAGGAACTAACCCGAAATCTCCAGTTTGCAATTTTAGTCACCATACTCGATAACCGCCTGGGTTTTATAGTTGATAATCTGAGCGACCTCGGTCGGGTAATTAACTTGCACGACTCAAGCCAAGACCTTTTACATCGTCCACCGGATGACTTCCTCTCAGTTTTACCAGAATCGCCAGTGGGAAATATTCTAGGTTTTTTGTATAAACAAGAACGTAGCGCTAAAAAAGCTGGCAAGCTGGACTATTTCCGCTATGTAGGTGTAGGTCGTGCGTTACTGTTAAATTTCCCAAAACTGTTTGCAGTTGACGATTGGGACGGCCCACATACTGTTCTGATATCAGGTACTAGCTATGCTCCAGGTTCGCCAGCTTATCACATCAACATAAAACCCACTATATTGTTGCAATCTAGAACTGGCGAGGCAGGTATAGCTGAAAGTCAATTTTTCTTTAGTCCCAAACAGAATCCGCAAGCCAACTATATTGCTTTATCAGGATTACCACCTGCAAAACGCAAACTTGCTGCTAAAGAAATGGTGGAGGCTATGTGCCACTCAGTAAGAGGTGGAGAGAGTTTTCTAGATGGGGTATTTCAGGATTTAGCACAGCGAAAACAACAGCAACCTGAATGGTGGAGCGATCGCGATCGCATCTTGATTGTCGTGGGTAGCTACGATGAATCCGAATGGGTCACGTCTATCTTACAATCGCGCTACCGCTTCGACGTAAACATCAACGATGACGGTATTGCTACCCTCCGTCGTGACAATGCTCCTACTCATCTTCATGGTATTCTGCGAAGCGAAATTAGGAATTTACAACATTTACCCACCCAGATTGTAGTTGCCCCTTTGATAGCTCTAGAACGGGGTCATAACATCTTGAATGCTGAAGGCAAAGCTGCATTTGGTGCAGTGCTGTTCCTCAATAGACCTATGCCAATCCCTGATAACTGGCAATCTACTGTTCAGCAACTCAATACTTGGGCGTTAAAGCACGAAAAAGACTCCACACTTTACGAAGAAGCTCAATCAATATCGGGGAACCTAACCCTGACTCAGGTTGCAGATATCTTCTACCAGAATGCTGTTGCCGAGATGGTCAACTTGAACTATACGGCGTGGGCTTTTAAGCAATTAACACAAGGAGAGCGATCGGTACTTTGCTGGACTCAGTTAGTAAGTATTTGGCAAATCATTGGGCGTTTGGTGCGTGGTGGTGTACCAGCAGTAGTCCATTTTATAGATGTGAAATTCGCGCCAAATTCAGCCATTGGCGAACAAGACAGTGAAAGTACTTCACTTTTGGTTGCCATCATCAAGGTGCTGGAACCTTATATAGAAGGTGAGGATGTGCTGGCGCGATCGCTTTATGGCGCTTTTCTGAACGCACTTCAACAAATGAAACAAAGAAATTTAAACTATGACTAAAATTATTCTTCCTGGTGCTTGGGTACTTACTGCAACGAATCCAACATACAAACTCTCTGCAATCTATGTCCCTACTACATGGCGACAAGTCGCCAACAACCTTGCTCAACAGCGTGCCAGACTCCAAGGTAAAAGTTATCGGGCTGTGCCAGTTTACTCCCTCGATCCCCTGGTAGTTGGTAGTTTTCCCAAAATTATCAAGACTTTGCGTAATGGCTGGCAAAAAGACAATGTACCTTGGTTATTAGCAACAGAAACCACAGGACTTTCTGACTTAGGTAATTTGATCAAAGATTGGTTAATAGAAGAATTTAGTTCCTTGGAGGATGTTGAGTCACAGCTTGCAAATTTGAATAATGATGATTGGCAATGGGGAAATTCACAAACCTATGAGTTACTCCATCCTCAAAACAAAGTCGAAACAAGCAACCTTTACCAAGCAATTCCAGATTACCTTGCCAAGGAGTTTCTCCAAAAACCAACAGTTTCCTTTGGCGTTGATGAGCAGTATCAATTGACATTTTACCCAGTGGTCAGCCTTCAAGGTGCTGAGTTGATGTCATGGCCTCCCAGTCAAGTTACGGTAACAACAGGAAAAGAAATAACAGAAACAGCTTACATTTCATTTGTCATTGAGTTTGTTTTGCAAACAGTTCCCTGGCGCGAAAAACCTATTGTTTATCATCATTTATCAATTCGACGTTGGCTGACTAAACCTTTGAATTATGTACCTTATCCAGGTGTGAAAGCTCATACTGGTGATAACCGTCGCTGGTTAGATGGACAACGCCAACCCTTTTGCTTTATTCCACTGATGATGAACCGTTATGGAAAGGAAGTAAAGTGGCCTCAAGCCATCAGCAATCTTCTTTCTCTCAATGACTCTCAACTTCCTGACGCAAATAATTTCGTTTCTAACCCAAATCACAACTGGTCAGGTGTCAACACAATTCCTAGTGGTATCCAAGCTGCGATCGCCTATACTTCTAAATTAGGTGAACCACCCTGCTTTGCTGGTGTCAGCCCACAAGATTTGGCTAGTTTAGATCGAGCTATTGAAGCACATCTCCCTGTTCAAAGAGTTGGTGACGCTGAGAGGGTGACAGGTAACGTTTTTATTTTCTGGCCTTTAGAAAAACCCAAACAGAAAATTGTTCCTCTGCTTGCTGACAAAAAAAACCAATCTAATAAACTTAAAAAAGCCAAAAAATCTGACGATCCAAATCATTCACACACCCCAATGCTGCGACCAAAATTAGCAGCACCAGCAGTATTTCGTAAAGCTGAAAGTCCCCTCCGTACCATACTGATTTTGTGGGAAACTCCACAGTGTCGTGATGCACTAGTTGCTGAAATTTGCCAGTTACTATATTTATCACCCACAAAAGTAGAAAATATTTATCAAGGTTCCTGCGGTTCTCTGTGTATCAAGACTCAACATGTTGGCGACCTTACACAAGACTTGGAAATTCAACATTTCTCTGAAGCAAGGAAAACTTATCAACAGCAACGCCCTGATTTATTAGTAGAGCGCATTAATCAAATTACCGCGTTTCTACCCCAAACTAAAGAACTAAGTGGGGCATTAATCGAAATTAGACCGAAATCTCGTATATCCGAGGCTGATCCCAAGTTGGCGTGGCGAATTGGGGCAATGAAAGCAGGCTATCTCAATCAACACATTCATCGGATAACTTATATTACCAAAGCTGGTGAAGAAAAACCGAAAAAATCCGGTTTGGAACCAGTAAAACGAGCAGTATCAGATTTACTAAGGCAATTTGGGATTTTACCTGATACTCCTTTAATTAATTCCAAAAAAGATGGCATTGATCCTGATGTCTGGTTAACGTGCTTTTATGTTCTACGCCGTACCCGCAAAACCAATGCTGAAAATATTCCCAAAACTGTTGTTTTGATGATCAGAGTTAATCCAATAACAGCTAAAGTAGAATTAACAACTCCTGATTTATTTAAAGAACAAGGCTGGATATCATATCCTGTTGGACTCGCGCATCTTCTTAATGAAGACTGGGATTCTAACTCTTATGATGAAAGTAATGAAGAGCTTGATGATGAACAAAAGCGCAAAGAGCAAACGAAAGAACAAAGGCTAATCAATAAGTTCGTTGCTGAATGTTTGCAAGAGTGTTTAAATACTCCAATTACTGATAATAAACCCCCGCGTGTACTGTTCATGGCAGAGGCACTAAATGCCCGCAAAATGCTGAACTGGCTACAAAACCAAAATTTACTAACTAATGACCCATTGCAAGCACTAAAACAATACCTTTCACAAGAGCAAATCAATCGTCTGTGGGTTGTGCGCTTACGAATTGCAGATACTGGTGAAGTACCAGTTGCTATTGTTAAAGATTCTCCTGGGAGTCGAACCAGTGGTGTTTACCGATGGCGGAGTGTGTGTGATGATGGGGAGCGATCGCTCTACCTGAGCGTTAGAAAGGCGTTGTATACTGAACGAGGCACAACAATATTACAAAAAAATCAGTCTCGCCTTGACAATGGCAGCAGGCAAGCTGGAAAAGCCAAAATTTTAGAAATAGCCTTGATTCATCACCCAGAAATCAAGGGCGACAAGCTAGCTCACTTTGTTCACTCTCTCAGAAGTCGCTGGCCTTATTTTGCAAATGACGTTTCCTTGCCTTTGCCTTTTCCCTTTGCAATCAAGGCTAAAGAGTATGCTATCAGTACTAAAGATCCAGTGGAATCGTCAGTCTCTGAGGATTCCAATTTTTAACAACGAAACTACCTTTCAGATTTTGCAACAATATTAAATCGTTGGCTGTTAACCGCAAAGATTGGTAACAATAGGAATAAGTAGAACGTTTTCCTAAAAAACAGTTTTTCAATATGAGCAATACCAGTAATTTTCGTGAAGCTATCCGTGAGGCTAAATCTCACGCCCTTGTTGGCCCAAACGTGATTGCCAACGCCCTCCCCTACGTCGGTGGTGGATTGGTGCTGACTGCATTAGGAACCTACGGTGGTTTGGGAGTTATCCGTACTAACCCCGGAATATTCTTTCCCACCTTCATTGGTGCGGTGATTGTGGAGTTAATTTTGTTCTTTGTTGCTCAGAATGTTGCCCAAAAAGGTAACAAGGGGCTTGCACTACCCCTATTGGCAACCTACAGCCTCTTGTCTGGATATACCCTCAGTGGCTTGGTGTATGTCGCTTTGAGATCCCAAGGCGTTGGCATTCAAGGCATTGGGTTAGCTGCCCTTGGTTGTGGTGTCACCTTTATTGCTGCCCGTCAAATTGGTTCAAATCTTTCTGAACAAGATGGCATGGCTTTGACGAAAACCATCAATCTTGGTGTCATTGCCTTGGTGGTTGTGTGTTTAGCGCAATTCGGGTTTGCTATGTTTGGTGTTTACACGCCAAATTGGTTAGAAATCGCCATCTCCGGTTTAGGAGTATTCCTGTTTGTTGGGGTTTCTGTTGTCGATTTCTACATCTTGCCCCGCACTTACAGCGATGACCAATATTTGCCTGCTGCTTTGTCGATGTACCTTACTTACATCAACTTGTTTGTCTTTATCTTGCGGTTGCTAATTGCCATCAATGGCCGCGATTAATTGTCTGTAGACACTAACAAAAGTCAAGTTTTATAAGGGTAAAACCGTGGTTAAATTTTTAGCAACCACGGTTTTTTCATCGTTTTAATAGTAGGATATATAGATAAATTAAGCCTCAAGTGAGCAAAACTATGCTTGAACTTTTAAATATCAAAATTGAAGTAGAAAGGTTGTCTAATATCTTGACCAAGGCTGAAGGCTGTCTTTGACCTGACGGAACTGAATGCAAAAATTCAAGAGTTGAATCAATTAATTTCTCAACCTACTTTCTGGCATAATTTTGTCACTTACTATCAGAAACTTCAAGAAATTGAATACCTCAACGCTAAGAAGAAACAATATCAGCGATCGCACTTCATTCTAGAAGATATCAAAGCTGCACTAGAACTACTAGAATTATCTGCTGATGAAGAATTATTGCAAGAGGCGCAAACCAACCTTACCCAACTCCAGGAAGAACTCGAAACACTAGAAATAGAACAATTCCTGTCCGCTCCCTGCGACCAAAACGGGGCATTCTTGGCAATTACGGCTGAGGTTGGAAGTATAGATGCCCAAGACTGGGCAGCTATGTTATTACAGCTATATCATCGTTGGGCAGTAAATCATAACCATAAAGTGTATCTAGTGCAAGAGTCAGCAGGTGATTTAGGAGGTTTCAAACATGCCACCCTAGAAATTACAGGGCGTTATGCTTATGGCTGACTAAAATCGGAACAAGGAACTCATGCAAGAATAGAGCGAATTTCTCCTGTTCATGGCAATGGCAGACGGCATACTTGCCTAGCCAGTGTAGAAGTCAGCCCTATTTTAGATGAGTCTATTGATTTTGAGATTCCAGAGAAGCATTTAGAAATTACTTTTTATCGCCATCGAGGGAATGTCAACCGAACAGAAACATGGGTAAAGATGGTTCACATTCCGACTGGGATTAGTGTATCGTGTAACCAAGAGCGTAGCCAGCTGCAAAACAAAGAGAAAGCCCTGGCTATTCTCAAGAGTAAACTGTTTGCGATGTCTACGACGGGCTACGCCTACGCACTAGCCCAAAATGTCCAGCATGATGAAATTCAACCCGGAAAGATAAAATCTCTATCCAGCAAGCTTATCCGTGAATATATCTTGCATCCTTACACCAAGGTGAAAGATTTACGTACCAATGTAGAAACACCTGCTGCGGCAGAGGTTTTAGATGGTAAAATTGATTTCTTTATCAAAGCCTATCTGCAACAGCTTCACACTACTTCAGTGACCCAAGAAGCCCTTGATAATTTCAGGTCACTTTTGTAACTTATATAAGTAGTGTAGAAAAAATTTGCTCAACTACAGCTAAAATCAAGAAACATAAGTAAAATAAAAAGCAATTTTCCAATCCAAAGCGCTCTATCTCTCATTACAGCAAGCACTATGGAAGTTTTAGAACTCAAACGCGAAATCGAAACGTTGTCTGGCCGCCTGGGTAAAACCCAGGACTATCTTTGACGTACCCGCACTGACAGCCAAAATTCAAGACCTCGAAAAAATATCAGCACAGCCAGAATTTTGGAATGACCAAACCCAGGCCCAACAAACGCTGCAAGAACTCAACGATCTCAAAGCCCACCTCCAGCAATACGATCGCTGGCACGCCAATCTAGAAGATACTAAGGCAGTTGTGGAATTGTTGGAGTTAGAAACCGATGAGGCACTACTCCAAGAAGCCGAATCTACCATCACTAAACTCAATCGTGACTTAGATCAGTGGGAGTTACAACAGTTACTCTCTGGCCCCTATGATGCAGAAGGTGCTGTACTGACGATTACTGCTGGTGCTGGTGGCACAGATGCTCAAGACTGGGCATTTATGCTGATGCGGATGTACACCCGTTGGGGCGAAGCTCACGGCTATAAGGTAACTTTAGCTGAAGAGTCGGAGGGTGATGAAGCCGGAATAAAATCGGCAACCCTAGAAATAACCGGTCGCTATGCTTATGGTTATTTGCGTTCAGAAATGGGTACACATCGCTTAGTGCGGATTTCACCTTTTAATGCTAACGGCAAGCGACAAACCAGTTTTGCAGGGGTGGAAGTGATGCCACAGATTGACAACTCTGTGCAATTGGATATTCCAGATAAAGATTTGGAAATCACCACAACTCGCTCTGGTGGTAAAGGCGGGCAAAATGTCAATAAAGTAGAAACTGCGGTGCGGATTGTTCACCTGCCCACGGGTCTTGCCGTGCGCTGTACAGAAGAGCGATCGCAGCTGCAAAATAAAGAAAAAGCCCTAAATCGCCTCAAAGCAAAGCTGTTGGTCATAGCCAAAGAGCAACGCGCCCAAGAAATTGCCGAAATTCGTGGCGATATGGTAGAAGCCTCCTGGGGAAACCAAATCCGTAACTATGTGTTTCACCCTTACCAAATGGTGAAAGATTTGCGTACAAACACGGAAACAACAGCGATTGGCGATGTGATGAATGGGGAACTTGATACATTCATTCAAGCTTATCTGCGCCAAGAAAATAAACTAGTAGAAAACACTCTGGCATAAAATTGCTCATTACATAACACCCAGATTGCTAAGGCGTTTCACACAGAAACGCTTTAGCAATATATGGGCGATCGCAATTCTATCCCAGACCAACTGTTACAGTTATAAAAGAGTCTGTAGACAAATAACTATGAGCAACTCACCTTCAACAGAACCTCAACCTAGCTACGTCAAACTTGCCATGCGAAACATGGTGCGGAAGGGTGGAACTTCTCTAAAGCATTTTGCGTTGACTGCTGTAGGGCTTTTAGCTCTGCTTGTTGGTCTTGCTTACCTCACTCACTAAACTAGTCATTAGTCATTAGTCATTAGTCATTAATTATATTTAAAAGCACAGATGACCGATGACAAAGGACAAAAGACAGTCTTAACGACAAATCGTAAACCTCAGACAAGGAGACTGTGTGCCCCTGAGAGTTGAACTATATGTGGAGGAGTATTTTTATGAGTTGTCCCCGACAACATCTGTAAAAATTGACGAGACTAATGCCCGAATTACCCCTGAAACTTGGGAAAACTGGTTTAATCACTGGTTGGAAATACTTCACCCTCAGATTCCACCAGCGCCAAGTTATGAAATTGGGTTGCGTTTGACAGATGACTTGCAAATTCAAGAACTGAATGCTCAATATCGTCAGCAAAATAAGCCGACAGACGTTTTAGCCTTTGCTGCTTTGGAGGTGGATTTTCCTCAAAGCAAAGAAATGCTTGCCTCTGTACCATTATACTTAGGTGATATTATTGTGTCTGTAGATACAGCACAGCGCCAAGCTCAACAACAGGAACATAGCTTACCAACTGAGCTAGCTTGGTTAGCTGCTCACGGTTTATTGCATCTGTTGGGCTGGGATCATCCTGATGAAAAAAGTTTGGAGCGAATGTTAAAACAGCAAGTGGGATTGCTGAATGCAATAGGTATTGCTATTGACATGGAATAGCAGTAATTGAAGTATCTCTTAATGTTAATTTTGGGTAATACTTTTATAATACTTCTGTGGAAAATTGCTTAAAGATTGCCTCAAAGTTAATTCTGCCATTAAGATCGGCGAATATTCCCACTGTAGCAACTCTGTTCTTGTGTTTTTAAGTCTATGTCCCAAAAAATTTCTCCATCACCAACGCCTACCTCGTTACAAACACTGGTGTCTAACGAACGGGAATTCTCCTGGAAAGTAGCCTCTAATTTATTTATTAGTTTTAAATATGCTTGGGCTGGAATCAGCTATAGTTTTCAGACTCAACGTAATTTTCGCATCCACATAAGTGTTTGTGCAATGGCTATCGCTTTAAGCGTTTTTTTGCATCTGCAAGCGGTGGAAATAGCGGTAATTGGTATAACTAGTGGTTTAGTTTTAGCATTAGAGTTACTAAATACAGCGCTTGAGTCTGTTGTGGACTTAACCGTTAAGCAGACATACCATGATTTGGCAAAAATTGCTAAAGATTGTGCGGCTGGTGCAGTGCTTGTCTCTGCTTTCGTAGCGATGCTAGTAGCAGGTACGCTATTGCTCCCTCCTCTAGTAAGGTTAATTATATCGACTTTGTAGAGGTGATTTGCTCCAACATAGCCCGCACTTCTCTATGAGACGCTGCGCGTAGCTTGCTTTCACGAACGCGAACAGCGTGCCGTAGGCAAGTGATACGACAAAGCTCAGTGACCACCGCAGGCATCGCCAAGTGAGCCAATAAGAGGATCGCATGTCCGATCCCCTAGAGAACACATTATAAGCAATTTAAAATTGAACAAGTGGCTGATCACAGAGTAGCCGCTTCATATTTACGTGTTCACTTTAGGGTTATTTTTACATCTAGCGAACAAATAAATAAGTAGGCAAGAATAAATCAAACTATGTTATGCAATGTGAAATTAATTAAATTGGTTCATAGTAACCGACTCTAATTCTATTTTAAGGGCTAAAGTCACTTACTACAAACCTTTAATTATTCACGCCCACTCACTTAGTATGAGATATTTGTCTATGCTGTTGCAACTGATAAGTGATAAAGCTAGGAGTTATAAACTTTGATTATAGTTATCGATAATTACGATAGTTTTACATATAATTTAGTGCAGTATCTGGGAGAATTGGCATCAGAGTTCCCAGTGGCAGATGATATTAAAGTTTTTCGTAACGACAAGATATCCATAGATGAAATTCAGGCATTAAAGCCGGAAGCTGTAGTTATTTCTCCTGGGCCTGGTCGCCCGGAAGATGCCGGCATTTCTTTAGAATTGATTGAACAGCTAGGACAAGAGTTACCAATTTTGGGTGTCTGTTTGGGACATCAAAGCATTGGTCAAGTGTTCGGTGGTAAAATAATTCCTGCTCCAGAGTTGATGCATGGCAAAACCTCTCAGGTATCTCACACTGGAGTGGGGGTTTTCCGGGGATTAGAAAATCCTCTGACCGCCACCAGGTATCATAGTTTGGTAATCGAACGTGAGACTTGCCCAGATGTGTTAGAAATCACCGCTTGGGTTGAAGATAACACCATTATGGGAGTGCGACACCGGAACTATCCTCACATTCAGGGCGTCCAGTTTCATCCAGAGAGTGTCCTGACAGCTTCAGGAAAACAGTTATTGCGAAATTTTCTCCAACAGTTACAGTCAAGAGCATAATTAATGAAACGACGACAGTTGATGGGCTATGCTGGGGCGGGGTTGGCCACAGCTTTAGTTACTACCTTGGGTTCTGAATCTCAAGCTGACGCACAATCTAGCGGTTTATCAGTTCAGTGGTTGGGTCATACTTGCTTTCTTTTTACTGGTGGCGGTGCGAAAGTTCTCGTCAATCCATTTCGGTCAATCGGTTGTACTGCTAAGTATCGTCCCCCAAAAGTTGCAGCAGATTTGGTACTGATTAGCAGCCAACTGCTAGATGAAGGTGCCGTGGATGTACTACCGGGAAATGCAAAACTCATCTATGAACCAGGAGTTTATGAGTTTAAAGGCATTAAATTCCAAGGAGTTGCCATAGACCACGATCGCAAAGGTGGTAGGCAGTTTGGTTCAAATACTGCTTGGAGTTGGAAGCAAGGCGGAATTAATATCCTACACTTAGGTGGGGCTGCTGCACCCATTTCTATTGAGCAAAAAATCCTGATGGGGCGTCCCGATGTGGCATTTATTCCAGTGGGAGGCAGTGCAAAAGCCTACAATGCTGAGGAAGCAAAGCAGGCTGTTCAAGTATTAAATCCCAAGTTAGTGATTCCGACTCATTACCGGACACAGGCTGCTGATGCTGCTAAGTGCGATCTTTCACCACTAGATAATTTTCTAACCTTAATGCAAGGTATGAAAGTGCGGCGTAGCAGTGCAGATAGTATTTCTATTAGCCCTAAAGATTTGCCGGAGAATAGCGAGATTCAAGTTTTGAGTTACAAATTTTGAATAAAGGGGACTAGGAAAAAAGCAGGGGAAGCAGGAATAGAATCATGACTCCTGCCTCCACCTTCAGGATTCTGAATTCTGAATTCTGATTTTAGAACGTATACCACTCTCCAGTCAGCTTATCTGCGTCGCTGATGGGAGTCTCAACTGCTGTCGTTTCATTTATAGTCCAAATGTTGTCTGTACCTGCTGTCTGATCGCGCCAGTAGATATCAGTCTTGCCATCGCCATTGAAATCGCCAAGAGATGGTGTCAAGGCCGCGTTATTAGCTGGTAAGAAAGCTTCAGTCGCAACTGTTGTGCCATCCATCAACCAAGCGGTATTCTCACCTGTGGTGCCATTGTGCCAGAAGATATCAGTCTTGCCATCACCGTTGAAGTCACCAATTTTGGAAGTCCAGGATGAGTCAAGTGTGCCCAAAGCACCCTCTGTGACTAAGATGCCATTCATCGTCCAAACCTTGTTTTCACCTGTTTGGGCGTTTCTCCACAGAATGTCTGTCTTAAAGTCGCCGTTGAAATCACCAAGGCTAGGAGTCCAGGCGGCATCTTGTGATTGTAGAGCAAATTCAGTCTTTTGCGTCCCATCCATAAACCAAGCTGTGTTATCGCCTGTTGTGGCATTGCGCCAGAAGATGTCACTCTTACCATTGCCGTCGAAGTCAACAATGGTAGGAGTTAATGCTGGATCTGTATTGTCTAGAACAGTTGCATTCAGAACTGTAGTGCCATCCATCTCCCAAATAGCATTCTCGCCAGTTGTGGTATTATGCCAGAAGATATCGGTTTTGCGATCGCCATTGAAATCGCCAATCTGAGGACTCCAGGCTGGATCGACGCTACTTAGAGCAGCCGCACTACCAACTTTGGTGCCATCCATCAGGACAACGCTATTCTCACCGGTTGTCTTATTGCGTAATAAGAAGTCGGTTTTGCCATCAGCATTGAAGTCAGCAATTTTGTAATCATAGGCGGATAGGTCAAATTGACCCAAAGAACCCTGTTCGATAACTTTTGTGCCATCCATCAACCGAATGATAATCTCACCAGTTGAAGAATTGACCCAAACTTTGTCTGTTTTGCCATCACCGTTAAAGTCAGGAGTAATCGCCGCACTAGTCAAGTAAGGATTAGGATTGGGATTTGCTGACGTTTTAACAGGCACAGTTATCGGTTGACTTTCTAGTGCTAGTGAAGAACTCTTATTTCCAAACCCCAAATCATAATTTAAACTCTTAAGAGAATTTGTCAAGATTTCTGATTTTGCAAAAGAATCTGATGCTAATCGAGATGTATTCAAAGCTAAGGGTGAGGAATTTTGATGTTCAGGCATGGTGAATTTTTATTATTGGCTGCCATATTTTTTTAACTTTTTTTGGCAATCTCTTTCTGTAACGAAATAACATTTACTTGGTTTTCAATATTTTTTTATAACTATTTTTTATTTATTAATGTCACTCTTTGAAGATAAATATTTCTTAAACTATTATTCTAAAATTTTCAAGTTATACATAAGCATTTGCAAAATATGTTTTGTAATCTATATATGATTATTTATAGATGAAAATGATTACTTTATCTATTTTTTTGACATTTTAAGGTTTGTATCAAAAATCTACTTACGAACCAGAAATTTATTTTATGTTTAATTAGATCGACTTAATTAAGATAGAAGCGATCGCTACATTATTCCTAATATATTTTGTATAATCTTACCTTTGATGAAACACCAAAATTTGTATAAAATAAACGTTTAAAACTTATTTAACTTCATGAATATCCTAAAATATTCGATAACAACAAAATCCCCGACTTCTTAAAGAAGTCAAGGATTTGAGTCTTTCGAGATAATTAATTATTCTCCACTGATTTATAACTTGAGTGGAAACAAATATTGGTTAGAATAACTTAGATTAGCAGCTACTAAGAAGCATCATCTGTGCATTTGTTAGTTGCTAAAAGTGTCAAATAATACAATACTTTTTAAAAGTACATCAACTATGCAAGCAGAATATCGGCAGCGCCGCGAACAGTTAATGGCAAAAATAGGTAATGGAACAGCCATTTTTCGCAGTGCGCCAATGGCAGTGATGCACAACGATGTTGAGTATGTTTATCGCCAGGAAAGTGATTTTTTTTACTTGACTGGTTTTAATGAACCACAAGCAGTAGCAGTTTTAGCGCCGCATCACGCAGAACATCGATTCGTGCTGTTTGTCCAACCAAAAGATCGCGAAAAGGAAGTATGGACTGGTTATCTTTGTGGGGTAGATGCAGCCAAGGAAATTTATGGTGCTGATGAAGCGTACCCCATTAGCGAGTTAGATGAAAAGTTACCGCAGTATTTAGAAAAAGCCAGCCGGATTTACTATCACTTAGGACGCGATCGCAATTTTAACGATCAAATCCTCAAACATTACCAAAGTTTACTGCGGACTTATCCGAAGCGCGGTACAGGGCCGATCGCTATTGAAGATACTGGCCCTGTCCTCAACAGCATGAGATTGATCAAAAGCGAAGCTGAGTTGGAATTGATGCGTGAAGCAGCTGCGATCGCTACCGAAGCGCACAATTATGCCCAAGAAATCGCCGCGCCGGGACGTTATGAGTACGAAATTCAGGCGGAGATGGAACGGATCTTTCGAGTCCGGGGTGGAATGGGGCCTGCTTATCCTTCGATTGTGGCATCTGGTGTCAATGCTTGCGTACTCCATTACATTGAAAATAATCGTCAAATGCAGGATGGAGAATTACTGCTAATTGATGCCGGTTGTGCCTATGGTTATTACAACTCGGATATTACCCGGACATTTCCGGTTGGAGGTAAGTTTACGCCAGAACAAAAGACATTGTATGAGATTGTTTTGGAGGCGCAAAAACAAGCCATCGCTCAAGTCCAACCAGGTAATCCTTTCAAGTTAGTTCACGATACAGCAGTACGCGTTCTCACAGAAGGTTTAGTCGAACTTGGCATTCTCAAGGGTGAAATTGATAAGTTAATTGAAGAAGAGAAATACAAACCATATTATATGCATCGTACCAGTCATTGGTTAGGTTTGGATGTCCATGATGTAGGTGTTTATCAGCATGGTGAAGACAAACCACAAATTTTACAACCAGGTCAAATTTTGACAGTGGAACCAGGACTATATATTCTGCCAGATACCAAACTAGCAGAAGACCAGCCACAGACCGATCCTCGATGGGTTGGCATTGGTATTCGGATTGAAGATGATGTGTTAGTTACACCTGGGGGACATGAGGTGTTAACTGCGGGGGTTCCCAAAGAAATAAATGAAATCGAAAGATAAAAAATGGGGATGGTAGACATCATCCCAAAGAAAAGCCCCGGCGATTGAAATCGCGGCTATACAGACTTGTGTTGAGCAAAGTCGAAATACAAAACCCACCTTCGTGGGTTTAAACCCTTGATTTTGTATTAGTCCACGGAGGTGGACTTTGCTTGTATTACCGTGACTTTTAAAACTCCACTTCTAAAGGAAAAATTGCGGTGAAAGTAGAACCAACACCTACCTGTGAGGCTAGGTTAATTTGACCTTGCAATAGTTTTATTAAACGCGAAACGATCGCTAATCCCAATCCTGTACTATCAGGAAGATAGGGGCGATCGCTAGAACTGACGCGAAAGTAGGGTTCAAATATCTGGGCTTGGTTTTCGGGTGCAATGCCAATTCCAGTGTCAGAAACTGCGATCGCCCATCTCTGCTTCTCCAACATCTGACACATGATAATAATAGTCCCCGACTCTGTATATCGAATCGCATTACTAAGAAGATTTGTAATAATCTGTTGCAACTGAAACGAATCTGTGATTAATTTTTCAGGGATGCGATCGCAATCGACTACAATTTGTAAATTTTTTCCCGCAGCTAAAGGTTCCAACATTTGACAGATATTATCGATTAATTCCCGCACATCGGTAGGCGCTAATTGGATTTTTGTCTGTCCTGCCTCATAGCGGGAAAGTTCTAGTACATCATTGATTAAATGGAGTAACTGTCTACCATTGCGTAGTACCCGCTCAATATGTTCTAAATTGCTAAAGTTGTCTTTTATATCAGCCTTTCGTCGTTGTTGGCGTAAAAATAGATCCGAATAACCAATAATAGAAGTTAGAGGATGTTTTAATTCGTGGGCTAGTTGGGAAAGATACTCTTGATTGGCGCTAATTAACCGCGTGAGTTCTTCATTGTGGAGCGTTAGTGATGCTTGTAACTTCTGTAATTCCCGCAAGCGTTCTTCAACATAACTCTTGAAACATCGAGCGATCGCTTCGTCTAGGATAGCGTCAATCAAACGCATAGAACGAATTATCTCTACAGGTGTTCCCTCCAATAAATCTGCTTGTAGAGCATCAAGTATTATTGTTCGCAGCAGATGATATTCTCTAGCGATTTCTGCTGGATCAAAGCCTTGTTCGGCACGAATAGCTCCATGCTGAAAACTGGCAGTAACTATTGACTGAATATCATTATCCTGAAATTTTGAAAGCACTGTCACCATAGCTTTCAAAACATCAGGGACGTGATCCTTTACCGCTGTATAAGATAGGTCATCAGCACTTTCAATCTGTCTATCCTTGCGAACCGCTAAAATCCATTTATCAACGATGGTATCCGTTTTCTCAGCCAGTACTTGACTAAAATCCATTATGTTAAATTCAGCTAAAAGATAGATGAGTGAACTTCCATATCCAATTATTTTAGCAAGTGCAGTGGGTTTCTACCAAATTTAACAATATAGTTCACCTACCAAAAGGAAGAGATTATATACGTTATTTTATTTGCTAATTAAGTAGCCGTATATAAAATTTTATCGGTATATTCCGTTTTCTATTAAAAAATATTCATCAAGCACGTAATATTCTTGATACTGGACTTGAATATATTGTTTAGCTCTCTGTGCAAGGAATTCACTCACAACACAACTAGACAAATAAGTATTATTTAATACTATTAAATAAATATTAATACTTTGTTTAAGTATTAAAATAAACAATATTTCTCATAAGATAGATGGCTTTTACTGAGGATCGATGTTATATTGTGCATAATTTAGTATCCATTAGAGTAAGTCAGCCTAATTCAGCGTGTCACAGTGCATAACGCTGGAACGGAGGAACCAAATTGTGGGGCGTATCTCATAGAAAGTGAGGAGTTGGAAGTAAGAAGTTAGAAGTTAGTTTAGTAAATACTTAAATTTGTAACTCATAACTTATAACTCATAACTCATAACTTTCTTGTGAAGGGCATCTCTCAGCCCTAGCCCGTCAGCTAACTTCGTAGGCATTGAGAGGAGACTGAAGAGACGGCATTATTTATGATGTTCCGATCTCATCAGTGTCCAAGGCTGGTACTGCTCGGATTTTTTGTACCTGCACTTAAATCTGTTGAGGTCGTAAATGATATTTCAACTAAATTTGGCTGCGATCGCCGCGATCGCAGGACAAGCAACCTGGAAAAAGGCAAAACCTGTCATCCTCAAAGATGTCTTTATTCTACCTGTATTGGGCTTTTTGGGAATAATTCTACTGTGGTGGATTATTGCACTTGCCAATCATGAATTGATGCCCACCCCACCAGAAGCGCTAATCGCGAATCTAGACTATATCTTAAATCCTTTCTACGAGCGAGGCCCAGGTAACTTAGGAATAGGTTGGTTGTTGATAGCAAGTCTGCGTCGGGTCTTATTGGGCTTTTTTTTAGGTGCGGTAGTAGCGATTCCTCTGGGATTTCTAATTGGTATGTCCAGACGGGCAATGCTAGCGTTTAATCCGATCGTGCAAATTTTTAAACCAGTATCGCCCCTAGCTTGGCTACCCATCGCCTTAGCAATTTTCAACTTAGCAGATCCTTCCGCCATTTTTGTCATATTCATAACTTCCTTATGGCCGACAATTATTAATACCGCCTTAGGAGTTTCTAGCGTTCCCCAAGATTATTTAGATGTGGCACGAGTTTTAGAAATGCCGCGTTGGCGACGGATTACAAAAATAATTTTGCCTGCAAGTTTACCGTATATTTTTACGGGCTTACGAATTAGTTTAGGGATAGCTTGGCTGGTTATCGTTGCCGTGGAAATGCTCACAGGCGGTATTGGTATCGGCTTTTTTGTTTGGGATGAATGGAGTCGCTTAAATTTAAGTTCAGTCTTTTTAGCTGTGTTCATAATTGGCTTAACTGGATTGATTCTTGATTACGGTGTAGGCAAAATCCAAGAATTAGTAACTCGCCGCCCTACAGCTTCTAACTAATTAAACTTTTTCTGCCAAGACATCAAGATACTGATTAACTGTGCGCTTTGGCGCGAGCAATTAATCACCAATGGAGCTACAAAAATGGGTGATAATAACTGGACTCGACGAGACTTTATCAAAGGAATAGGAGCAACCACAACCGGAATAGCGTTGTCCTCTTGTGCGATTTCAGGAGATAGATCCGCCAAAGGACTAACTGAAGAAGCCTTAGCTGTACAACCAGTAGTTAGATCGCAAGACCTAGAAAAATCCGATTTGACCATTGGTTACGTTCCCGTTAATGATTGTGCGCCATTTGCGATCGCCTGGAAAAAAGGCTTCTTTCGTAAGTATGGTTTGAACGTTACACTCAACCGCGAAGCCAGTTGGGCTACTTCCCGCGACGGTGTAATTTTTGGTCGTCTGGATGCTTCACCTGTAGTATCCGGTGCCGTCACTAACGCCAGAATTGGTGCCGAAGGCGCACGCCACGCCCCCTTGTGTGCAGCCATGACTATTCATCGCCACGGTAACGCCATGACAATGGACAAAGCCATGTGGGATTTTGGGCTGCGTCCGTGGTACGAGTACCAAGAACAATATGGTGATGGCGCGCTAGAAGCCTTTGGGCGCGATTTCCGAGGCTACTTTGACAAGCAACCACCAGAAGGCAAAGTTTGGGCGGTTGTTTTGAGTTCCGCCATTTACGAATACTTTATCCGTTACCTATCCGCCGCCGCTGGTGTCGATCCGCTTAAAGAGTTTCGGATCATCATCGTTCCGCCTCCCCAAATGGTAACAAACGTGCGGATTGGGGCAATGCAAGCTTACATGGTTGCAGAACCCTGGAATACACGAGCAATAACAGGTAACGAAAACATCGGCTTTACCTTCGCACAAGGTAAAGAAGTCTGGTTGGGACACCCAGATCGTTTATTAGGGGTGATGGAATCTTTCATTGACAAATATCCTAAAACCTATCGTTCCCTCGTCAAAGCGATGATTGAAGCTTGCCAATATTGCAGCAAAGTAGAAAACCGCCAAGAAGTTGCCGAACTACTTACAGAACGTTCCTTTACAGGTGCTAGACCCAAAAAGAAAAATGCCCCAATTGCGAAATATACAAGTCCGGGTATTATCGGCAACTACAACTATGGCGGCTTTGACGGCAAAGACCGTACCATCAAAGCCGCCGACACCACGATTTTCTTCGATATTCCTGACAACCTTCCCAAACAGCCAGGAGAACATTCCACATTTTTATGGAGATCGAGAAGTATTTGGTTGATGACACAAGCAGCGCGGTGGGGACAAATTAAGCAATTCCCTAAAAATGCCGATAAACTAGCAGAACTTGGCTGGAGAACAGATTTATATCGGGAGATAGCGTCTGAAATGGGCATTAAGTGTCCCAAGGATGATTACAAGGTCGAACCACCAGAAGTATTTATAGATAAGAAAGGCTTCGACCCCAGCGATCCTGTGGGTTATCTGAATAGTTTTGCCATCAGGGCTAATGCTCCGACTCGCTTTTTCATGTCTTAAATTCAAATTTGAAATTTTGATTGATGACTAAATTATTTCCGGAGCATTTTGATGATGGAATATACCTCATTACCTGTTAATACTCAGACTGAAGTTATTCCCCGGCGGGGATTTTTAGAAATTGAAAATTTAGTCAAGTCTTATCCGACACCTGATAAAGATAATTTTGTCGTTTTAGATGGAGTTAATCTGACGATTGATGAAGATGAATATATTTCTGTAATTGGTCACTCAGGTTGTGGAAAATCAACTCTACTAAAGATAGTAGCTGGTTTAGAAAAAGCCACTTACGGCTCAGTCAGGCTAGATGGAAAAGAAATTCGTCAGCCGGGAGCCGAAAGGATGATGGTATTTCAGAACTATTCGCTGTTACCCTGGTTAACAGTGCGAGAAAATATCCGTTTAGCCGTAGATGAAGTGTTAAAAAATGCTAATCGTGCCGAGAAAATTAGCATTGTAAATCAGCACTTGGCAATGGTAAACTTGACGGCGGCGGCTGACAAATATCCTGATGAAATTTCTGGAGGTATGAAACAAAGAGTAGGTATTGCCAGAGCCTTAGCAATTCGCCCCAAAATGTTGCTAATGGATGAACCTTTTGGGGCATTAGATGCACTAACTCGTGGCAAATTGCAGCGGCAGGTATTGGATATTTGGGAAAATAATCGTCAAGCAGTGATGATGATTACCCACGATGTAGACGAAGCAATTTATATGTCCGATCGCATCGTTTTGATGACCAATGGCCCAGCTGCTAATATCGGAGAGATTTTAGAAGTTCCTTTTGAGCATCCGCGCGATCGCGCCGCCATGCGAAACTCAAAAGAGTATTTTGAACTCCGCAACCACGCCTTAAATTTCCTCGATCGATATTTTGCCCAAGACGAGTAAATTAGATTATCATTTTTTTAGTGGGTAGCCTAATTCAAATTCATGAAAGCTGGATTTGAAACGGAGGAACCATATTGTGGGGCGTATCTCATAGAAAATGAGGAGTTAAGAGTCAGAAGTTAATAATTATTAATATTAACTCAGCACTCATCACTCACCACTCAGGACTCAGCACTCCTAAGAGAGAGACACCTTCCAGTCTTAGCCCGTCAGCTAACTCCGTAGGCAATGGAAGGAACCCCCAAGACCTTGGCTGTAATACAGTTATTGTTGGGGTTTCCTTGACTAATTTAAGATTTGAAATTTTGGTTATCGTCACTCAATCTAAAATCCTTCGACTGAGCCTAGCCGAAATTCAAAATATAAAATTAGTCGCCCTGCTTCTCATTGCTAATTCATTTCATTAGGAGAAGTAAAGCTGTGCAAATTAAGCCAATGTTAGCACGTCTGCAAAGTGCCACAGGCCGAGATGACTTAATTGAACAAATGGTACTGTTGCCACAACCAAACAAACCTTTTTCTAAAAAACCTCAAAAGGCGAAAGCAGTTAATCTAATTGTTGCTTATGATGCATCTCCCAACAGTCATACGGCATTAGATATTGCCTTTTGGATTGCTCATCAAACGCGTTTGGCCACCAATACAGAAGTTACAGTTCAAGCCGTTTATGTAGTAGAAGATAATCAAAGCAATCAGTATTCAAATATCTTGAGTTTTCCCCAACAACAATCTTCATTAGAATGTGAAGTTAGTGAAGTATCAAAGTCTGTCACACAGGTATTAACTCAACCAAAATTACAGACAGCGATCGCTCCTCTACAACAAGCAGATATAATTCTCTGGCAAGCCCGAAGTTTGGCTGAAGAATGGCAGGGTTCTTTCAAATCTCATTTGCGATTTGGCTGCATTTCTACAGAACTTCGCAAAGTTGTTGAATCAGAAGCGGCTGATATTCTGTTTCTAGGTTGCAACTCTGTCAATCATCCAATGATTGAAGCACTAGGTTCTAAATTTCCCTGTGCTGTTTTGGGTATTCCCAGTAGTATTGATGAATAATCACTCTTTAAAATTTCAGTAATTTTTGTCAAATTTTGATCTGAGAAAAGTCACCTACTTGTAAGTGACTTTTTTGCTACTCAATAAATAAACTTTGAAAGGTCGTATGTGGAAAACTGGCAAGCATTTGTAGAAGCCAATGCAATACTGCTAAGGCTAAAAAATCAAAATGTATAGGTTGGGTTTTGTTACTCAACCCAACCTACAAATTAACAATCTTGGTAAATTTGCCAAATTGGTGCAATATTGTACCGTCTCTGAATGAGAAGCGCTATAAGCACTTAAGTGCTTACTACAAACATATCTTAACCTGTCATAATGCTTGTAGCAGACGACTAGTAGCCAATCAGATGTAAAACGTCGCGCAGGACACTATAACCAGCTAAATCCCAAAGCAAATAAGCAAGGAAACCAATAGCCGCCAAGCGACCATTCCAAATTTCCGCTTGAGGAGTCCAGCCAAACAAAAATGCATTGCGGTCTATGCCGTTGTATTCCGGTGCAACAGCTGGTAAATCAGTAGAAGGACGAGTTTCTTGAGTTGCCATTTTTTTCTCCAATATACTGGTGATTTTTCAAGTGTTAAATGTTTCTAGTAGCCAACTATGCGTAAAACGTCACGAACAACGCTGTAGCCAGCTAAATCCCAAAGTAAATAAGCAAGGAAACCAATTGCTGCAAAGCGACCATTCCAAATTTCCGCTTGAGGAGTCCAGCCAAACAAAAATGCATTGCGATCTATACCGTTGTATTCCGGTGCAACAGCTGGTAAATCAGTAGAAGGACGAGTTTCTTGAGTTGCCATTTTTTTCTCCAAAATCTAATAGGTTTTTAGGTGTTTAGTTTCTAGTAGCCAATCAAATGTAAAACGTCACGCAAGACGCTATAACCAGCTAAATCCCAAAGCAAATAAGCAACAAAGCCAATAGCCGCCAAGCGACCATTCCAAATTTCGGCTTGAGGAGTCCAACCAAACAAAAATGCATTCCGGTCTATACCGTTGTATTCAGGTGCTACAACTGGTAAATCAGTAGATGGACGAGTTTCCATTGTTTTTTCCTTCCTAATCAAGTTGGTTTTTATTCTTTAAACGCTCTCGTAACCAATCAAGTACAAAACTCTATAGCCAACTAAATCCCAAATTAAATAGGCAAGAAAGCCAATCATTGCAAAACGACTGTTTAAAATTTAGGCTTGAGGAGTCTAATCAAACAGAAAATCATTGCGATCGCAACTATTATATTCTGTTGACATTATTAGCAAATCTCTATAAAAAAGAGTTGCCATTTCCTTGCCCTTAACAATTCGTTTGTTAACTTTAATGTAGCTATTAATAACTAGAATGCTTTCTGTCTATAGGCACAAAAGACAAGCACTTCTTCTGACCGATGCTCAAACGGATTATTATAAATAAATCCACCTAGAGAGGGTGATAAAAACAGATGTTGAAATAAATCTAAACTATTTGAAAGCAAACTATTTTTAAAATAGCGTTACTCACTATAAATTAAACAATTAAAATTAAAATTAGCAGTAAATAAGTAAGATTGCTTGCCATTGAATTATGTTCTTTACCAAGAGATAATAAAAGTTATATCTTCCGCTGTATGAGGGTTTCAGCCTTTGGAGAGATGCTTTAAAGACGTAAATTCTACGATTGTGATCTAAAGAGTTAGGTATTGCCATAAGTACAAACATAATAAATACTAAGAGTTGCTTCTCAAAAAATTCTTAATTCCCCCAAATTTAAACTTAGTAGGTAGAAGGAAATCCAATGTTCCAAAGTACGGAAATCATGGTGGGACTCCATAAACCACTATTGTGGTTAGCACAGGTTCCAGTAGAACGCTCAAACGTCACACCAGAACAAGCATCGGTTCTCTTTTCGGGGCCACGCTTTTTTGTGGCTTTAATCTCCGGCGTGATTCTTGCCTTTGCTTTCCAATTAGTTCTAACTAATCTCTCCCTTGCAGCCGGTATTTCCTACCTGGGGCACTCATCTGACTCTGATTCAGATAATGGAGAAGTCGGAAGTTTGGGCGGCAGTATTCGCAAAATCGGCACAGCAGTGGGAATTTGGACATTAGTCACTGTGACTGTCGCTTTATTAATCGCTTCTTACCTAGCAGTAAAATTGAGCCTTGTGATCTCAGACCGAGGATTGGGAGCGACTCTCGGCTTAGTGATTTGGGGTGCTTACTTTTTGCTCTTAGTTTGGGTAAGTTCCACCACCGTAGGCTCCTTAATTGGCTCAGTTGTGAATACGGCAACATCTGGGTTTCAAGCGATTATGGGGACTGCTACCGCGGCACTAGGTGCCAAAGCTGTAAATAACCAAGTGGTAGCCACAGCTGAAGCCGCCGCCGCCGCTGTCCGTCGAGAACTAGGAAGCGCCATCGACCCCGTAAGTATCCGGGAAAACATTGAAGAGTACTTAGATAAGATACGTCCTCCAGAACTCGATGTGTCAAAGATTCGGAGTGATTTTGAAAATTTACTCAACGATCCGCAATTCAAAGCGATCGCTGGGACTCCAGATATCCGCAACATCGACCGCCAAAAGTTTATCGAGTTAGTCAGCAGCCGCACCGATCTTTCCAAAAAAGACGTTAGCCGGATTTCTGATACCTTATATAAAGTTTGGCAGCAAGTGGTAAGTCAGCAAGCACCCACCGCAGATCGGCTGGGTGAGTTAATGGATTATTTGAAATCACTCCCACCAGGACAAACCAAAACAGATGAACTCAACGCCAAACTGGATCGGTTATTAGCAGAACAGGGTGGTTCCAAAGAAACTGACCAAAACCAAAAGGCAGCCTCTGGCCCAGTGCAAAGTACAATCCAGCAAGCACTGTCCGCCTTAACCGCCACTGTGCTGGGACGGGCAGATTTGCCTGATTTGGATGTGGAAAAAATCTTAGGTAGCCTCACTAGCGCTAAAGATAAAGTCACCGAACAAGCAGATAAGTTAGGCTTGCCAACACCATCACAACCCTATAGCCCAATTCGGGCTGATATCGAAAACTACCTGTACAATACTTATGCTTGGCAACTGAGTCCAGAAAGAATTGCCCAGGAATTTCATGATGTCATCTACGACCCAGCAGCCGACCCTGGAATCGTCCGCCGGGAACTAGAACGACTATCCCGTAATGATTTTGCCAATATTCTGCAACAACGGGGATTGCTTACCCAAGCCCAAATTCAGCGCATTGTCAATCAGCTAGAAACAGTCCGCCAAGAAGTGCTAGTAACAGTCAGAGCTATTGAAGAAAGAGATATAGTCCAAGACTTGCAACGCGCAGTAGAAAGTTATCTGCTCGTTACTCCCAAGGCAGATTTGACACCCGAAGGCATTGAGCAGAATTTTAAACCACTGTTGGAAGACTCAGAGGCAGATTATGAAACCCTGACATTGCGGCTAGCGCACCTTGACCGCCAAGAAATTCGGCAGATATTGTTACAACGTAATGATGTCCAGTTATATGAAGTAGATAGCATTGTCGATGAGTTGGAAAAACAACGCGATCGCGTCTTGGTAGAATCCAAAGGACTAGCAGAACAGGCACAATATCAAGCAGAAACCCTGTGGCTGAATGTAGAATCATATCTGCGTAACACCGGCAAATCAGAACTGAATCCTGATGGCATCCGCGCCGACTTCAAAAAGCTACTAGAAGATCCGCAAGCTGGAGTTAGCTCAATTCGGGCGCGCTTGTCTCGCTTTGACCGCGATACCTTAGTACAGTTGTTGAGTCAGCGAGAAGATTTGAGTGAAGATCAAGTTAATCAAATCATCAATGCTACTGAGGAGTCATGGTATAATATTCGCCACACACCTCAAATTGTAGTCGATAAAGCTAAAGAGCAATACGACTCTGTGACGACAACGATCGCAGATTATCTCCGAAATACTGGCAAACAAGAACTCAATCCTGAAGGTATTCAGCGAGATTTGAACAAATTGTTTGAAAATCCCAAAGAGGGAGCCGTCGCATTGCGCCGTCGGTTGTCGCGGGTAGATCGCGATACACTGGTGAAATTGCTCAGTCAACGCCAAGATTTGAGTGAAGAACAAGTCAATGAAATCATTGATTCCACCCAAACTTCGATTCGTAACTTTGTACGTGCGCCTCGTCGCCTAGCTAGCCGTACACAACAAAGAGTAGAATCATTCAAAGGTTATTTGGAAGAGTATCTGCGTCAAACGGGTAAAGAAGAACTCAACCCAGAAGGTATCAAACGCGACTTGCAATTATTGTTGCACGACCCGCGAGTGGGCGTAGAAAGTTTTGGCGATCGCCTTTCCCAGTTTGACCGTGATACCATCATTGCCCTGCTGAAAATTCGGGAAGATATTTCTGATGAAGAAGCAGCACGGATTGCCGATAATATAGTGTCCGTAAGGGATCAATTTGTCGAACAAGTGCGGAGCATCCAACGGGGTATTCAAGATGCTATTGATGGGGTTTTTGCCCGCATTCGCAACTATCTCAACTCCCTGGATCGCCCAGAACTTAACTATGATAGTATTAAACGCGATATTCGCACAGTTTTTGACGATCCCCAGGCGGGTTTCGATGCCCTGCGCGATCGCTTGTCCTCCTTTGACCGTGATACCCTAGTGGCAATCATGAGTTCTCGTGAGGACATCTCCGAAGAAGATGCCAACCGAATCATCGACCAAATTGAACGGGCACGCAACACAGTATTACAACGTGCAGAACGCATACAGCAGGAAGCCCAACGCCGTCTAGAACAGGTAAAGCTTCAAGCACAGCGGCAAGCAGAAGAAACCCGCAAAGCCGCAGCTACAGCAGCGTGGTGGCTGTTTGCCACAGCATTCGTCTCCGCCATTTTCTCTGCATTAGGAGGAGCGATCGCTGTAGTTTAACAAGTTGTCTCCGCTAACTTTTCAGCCTCCCATTCTGGGAGGCTTTTCTATTTTAAGTACGTCGAGAATAAAGAAATACGCATTGGCATTTGTGTAATTATGTCTTTCAATATAGTCATTTATGAATATCCTTTACTGCTCTAATCTCAGCAATTAGATGGGTGAAAATAGAATTGGTTTAATGTTTTAATTTTTTTAAATAACTTGCAATTAAATCTCAGCTTATTATCAATAAATTACTCTGTAATTTTTGCAAGTTAATAATTTTACCTAAATAGTAATTTCAAACAATGGAAAACACGTTAGTTGATAAAACCTTCCGTGACAGCAGTGGCAAAATTGTTGTGGCTCAAATGCCAAACCCACCACTTATTCTTTGGATAGTAGCTAGTTTACTCACTCTAGTTTTTACAAGTGGTAAAATCAATACAGTATTAGACTTTGTGGCAAATGGCGCATTGTTTACTTGGGCGTGGATGGAGCTATTTCAAGGCGTTAATTATTTTCGCAGAGCGCTAGGTCTTGCCGTATTGATTGGAATGATTGCATACAGAATTCAGTAAGTATACTTTATTAAGTAATAAATAATACTCAAAGGAGAGTTCTAAACTCCTTTTTTTTTGTCCAAAGTTTAAAATGTGAATAAAGTCATACTGACATTATGACTTTACTACACTGTGTTTTCTTATTCAGCATTTTAAACTGAGAGCAATACAGCAAATCAATTAATTCGTGTAACAAACAAAGCTTACTGTAAAGCTAATGAGTAAGAATATCTGTTCGCGAATTATTGATAAATGCTGTATAAAACTCAAGCAAATTAATTGATGGAGATTTGGATATGAAACGTATTTTATTAGGTACATTACTTGCTCTCCCATTTGCAATTTCCTCCTTACCGTCACAAGCATCAGCAGCAGAAATCATTGTCAGACCCAATGTTCATAGAGCTGCTATTGTGCGTAGACCTGTTGTTACCCGATATCAACGGAAGTTAATTCCTGCACATTGGGAAACAGTACGACGCGGTAACAGGTGGGTTAAAGTTAGAGTTCCTGCTCGTTATGTAAATGTCAGAGTTTAATATCTAAATAGAGGCTAACAACTAAAGTTGTTAGCCTCTATTAGTTAAAACTTTGTTGCTGAAGAAGACTTATAATTAAATACAAGTAGTTAACATAAGTCAATTTAATCAACATGAATATATCTAAAAATTCTCAGTTTTTAAAAAAGCTTGTAATATTTATACTAGGAATTAGTTTCGTGACAGGCTGCGATTCCATTCAGGCTGACGAAAAAAATATAACTAAAGAAAAAATCTTGATTGGTAATAATTATGGAGAATTATACGATCAAGGAAAGTTACGGACTTACTATTTTTACACTCCCAAATCTTATAACCGACACCGCCCGATACCCTTAGTTTTAGTGTTTCATGGAGATGATAGTAATGGTCGGTCTATCAGTAACGTGACTCGCTTCAATAAATTAGCAGAGCAAAAAGGATTTATTGTTGTTTATCCAGATGGAATTGACCAAAAATGGAGTCTTAGAGGTAACGCTCAAGGAAAGGTAGATGATGTCTTATTTGTCAGTGCTTTGATTAATCATCTTCAGCAGCAACTTAATATTGATAGTCATAAAGTTTATGCCACTGGTTTTTCTAGAGGTGGCATACTTACCCAAGCACTAGCTTGTAAGCTACCTGATAAAATTGCTGGCTTTGCATCAGTAGCTGGTTCGCTCCCAGTTAGACTCAAACCTAGTTGCCAGCCTCAAACTCCCATATCGATGTTAACAATCAACGGTACAAACGATCGCGACGTACTTTATGAAGGTGACGATCGCACTCAACGAGGAGCGCTGGTTTCGATCTCAGATATGGTACAGTTTTGGCGATCGCACGATCGATGTACCTTATCAAATGCATCTTTGAATTTTTCTGAAGATAAAGTAAAAACCGCTATCTACACAGGTTGCAGTGGCAATTCCGAAGTCTGGCAGCTAGCGGTAGTCAACGGTGGACATTTCTGGCCTGGTGGTTCTTCAACTGACGAGAACCTAAACAAATTCAATGCGAAGTTGGGGCTGAACGCCAGTGAAACAATTTGGAACTTTTTTCAGCGTCACAGTTCATAAGTAGCTATAGCAAGGGACTGGGTGAAAAGCCTTTTTGTGTCTAAGTTTTATCGTCTGTTGATGTCCTAACCACTTTGACTGTTGCTATAATTTTTTAAACACCATTTTGCTTAAACCATGCCAACAGGCGTTTCCAACCATCTTGAGCTTCTTGTTCGCGGTAGGAGGGGCGATAATCGGCAAAAAATGCGTGGGGTGCATTGGGATAGACGATAATTTCAGATTTGCTACTGCTGGACTTTAAGCGATCGCGCATCTGCTCTACTGTATCAACAGGAATACCTGTATCCTTGCCACCATAGAGTCCGAGAACGGGGACTGTGAGTTTTGATGCAATATCCACGGGATACTGGGGCTGAAGTTCGGTAGCATCGCCCACAAGTCGCCCATACCAAGCTACACCTGCCTTCACCTGGGGATTATGTGCTGCATATAACCAGGTAATACGACCGCCCCAACAGAAGCCTGTAATTGCCAACTTCGCGCCATTACCCTTAGCTGATTTCTTTGCCCAGTTTACTGTAGCATCAAGATCGGATAATACTTGGGCATCTGGTACTTTGGCGACAATTGGACGAATTTCGTCTATGTTGCTTAACTTCGAGACATCGCCTTGACGCACAAATAATTCGGGTGCGATCGCTAAATATCCCAACCGAGCAAAGCGACGAGTGATATCCTGGATATGCTCGTGTACGCCAAAAATTTCCTGGATTACCAGAACAATTGGGAAATTATCACCGGTAGCTGGTGCTGCTCTATAGGCAGGAATTTCGCCATCTTTAACAGGAATTTTCACTGCACCAGCTACTAACCCCTTGGCATCAGTAGTGATGACTCCGGCAGAAATGGGTTGTACTGCAAGGGCAAAACCTGTCGCCACTGTCGCTGTTGCAATAAATTTGCGGCGCGTTATTTCTTTCATCATCTCTACGTTGAATTACTAAGTTCCCTTATATTTAGGTTACTGTATGGTCAAATGCGCGCAAGGGTAGGTGTACAAATTTCATACCCGAAAAAAAGTGCTTCTATCTCAACACCAGCAAGCGTTTCACCCTACTAATTGTCCAAAGTCATCCGCGCAATCTCTGAAATGCTTACAATAATTGAGTTTCAGCCTTCAATCTTTCCCGGCACTCTTCCCAAAGAAATTCTCTAATGCTATGATTGCTCTATAATCGCGCAACCGCACCTTGAAAACTAAATATAGCTTGGCTTTCAGGCTTCCGCTATTGCAATTTATCTAAATCCCTATTAGGGATTGAAATTTGCATCTATCCTTTACAAGGAGGTAGTTTTAGACTATTGCAATTTATCTAAATCCCTATTAGGGATTGAAATAAAATAATCTTAGTGTAACGGGAAGGTTCTTGCATTGCAATTTATCTAAATCCCTATTAGGGATTGAAATTATGATACTCATATTAGATATAATCTTGGGGATAAATTGCAATTTATCTAAATCCCTATTAGGGATTGAAATAGTTCATCGCAAGTTTCGCATAATCCTTCAGATTGCAATTTATCTAAATCCCTATTAGGGATTGAAATAGCCCGTAACTGTTGTCAACAAGAATCAGATTATTTATTGCAATTTATCTAAATCCCTATTAGGGATTGAAATGTAAATTCTCAGTCTTCAAAAATTAATTAATATGCATTGCAATTTATCTAAATCCCTATTAGGGATTGAAATAGCTCCTTTGCTTGCGCTCCCAGCGGAAGAATATTATTGCAATTTATCTAAATCCCTATTAGGGATTGAAATAGCTGGACAAAGATTCGAGAGGAGGATTTACCAAATTGCAATTTATCTAAATCCCTATTAGGGATTGAAACGCATAAACACTTCTACTTTCTCTCCTGCAACTGTGAATTGCAATTTATCTAAATCCCTATTAGGGATTGAAACCAGCGCCCACCGCCGAGCTTATCGTGTTTTTCAAAATTGCAATTTATCTAAATCCCTATTATACCAATTTTTTATAAAGCTGCATAGAATTCGATCCCCCCTAGCCCCCCTTATAAAGGGGGGAACCAGAAAAACATATCAAAGTCCCCCAATTTATCGGGGGATTTAGGGGGATCTAGATATGTGCAACTTCACATTAAATTGGTATTAGGGATTGAAACAAGCAAATGAGACGACAAGCAATGCTAG
>NZ_JAVRBQ020000059.1:0-18937 GCF_034531215.2 Nostoc sp. ChiSLP03a | reverse complement strand
ATACAGACACAATTCAACTGACAAACTTGTTGAGCATAAATTTAACCGCTTGAGGGGCTTGATAAAGCAGCTTGCCGGGTTCCTCAACAAGGAATCCGGCTTCATCCTCCGCGATGACGAGTACTAACTCTCTGGGGATTCGAGCTATTAGATACTTTAATTCTTGCTCGATTTATGGTTCAGAATTTTTACCAAATTATCATTCAAAGCACAGAAAAATACGTCTTCATTTACGGTTGAAGCTTGCATACTTCATGGCTATCCCCTGACTCTGGCTATTTTTGGTGCTTGTCTTTAAACCAGATAATTTGTTCAGTACTTTTGTTCGACAAGCATCTCTTAATTTATTCTTGTTCGGGATACCGTCTTTTTAAAAGAGGCGCACCCTAATCATTTAACATTACACAGGCTTGTTTATAAACTGTTCTTGCATGTAATAAAACCTGACTACGCCATGTTACACTGGAAGGTGAAAAGACCTCAAGCAATCGCGGTTTGGAGGGAACAAAGAAGCTTCTCTGTGCATTGTGATACAGTCGATTCTCGTTGCGTAACGCAGCTAGAACATGGAGCATATTATAGGTGCCAAACTCACACGTAATCCCATCGTAGCGGACATCCGGAAGGCGTTGTGCCAGAGCGCGGGTAAAGCCACCACGGACAAGGTAGCCACCTTTGCGATCGTAACGGCTTTTCAACCTAGAGCCAAATGCACGCTGCGCTCGTGCGACTTGCTCTGGATTAGACTCTCCTTCAAGTAGCAAAGATATCTTGCCAAACTTGCCGAGACCACTGTGCAAGTCAACGTGTACAATTCTCTCTCGGTGACTCAGCGTCTTGTCGAGAAATAATAATAGTCGAGACAACGCAGGCTGTAACAATTTACCACCAAAGAATAAACCTTGGGGATACTCATATTGCCCAGTCACCACAGCAGTTTTCACGTTCTCGTAGCCATATTGAAGTACTGCTCTGATGACTTGCAATAAAAAGAAATCTCTTGTTGGTGGCGAGGGTGGATTCAGCAGAGGATCGAGGAAACTATAAGTGGGATGTACGCCTTGATACTCGTTTTCTTCTGCGAGAAAGTTACGATTCAGGTCTACGTTTTGGCTATCCACGCGTCGCAGATTTGCCATTCCCCAAGGATTGAGTACATGCAGCCAAAGCGTAGAGATTTCAGGGTTAAGAGACAGCAAATAAAGTTGAGCAGCACTACCAGCAAATCCCTCAATGCCGTGGAGTCCGCTACTAAAGACAAGGACGTGAGGAGATTGGGGGTTTCCAGACCAAGCCCAGTCGATAGTCAGACCATCACTGACCTCTATAGCTCCATGTTCTAACAAATGTGTTGTTTTTCGGAAACGTTCTTGAGCTTGCGCGTAGTCTTGAGAAAACCAAGAGTAAATATCATCCATTTAATTCACATTTGATTGTGATAATTTCGGACTTTCGCTATGTTTATACAAGCGATCGTGAATTGTTTGGCATAATGCGATCGCCTCATTAGTACTGACAATATGCCTTAGTACTAAGCGATCGCCATTAAATTCACTAATTAGCAGAGAATTTCGGCGATGTGCGTCAATACCAGACTCCGCTAAGAACTTGACAGCATCAAAAAAACCGCAAGTGACTACAAGCATTGGCACTTTTTGGTCTTCGAGTAAAATAACAGGAATATTTGCTAGTTGTAGCTTAAGTCTGGCAATCTCGAAATCTCGTTTTGACGCAAACTCTAGGACAATCGATCGAGGATCGAGTATGGTCGCCTTTGATGTCTTGCCATTACCAATTATCGTCCCAATGCGATAATCATCCCGATTATGCCGACACACGATTTGCACTCCGTTATCTTTGGCAACTTGTAGTGATTTATAGTGCAAGACTTTTGCCCCACTGAGTGAAAAGTTGATTGCGGTGTCAAAAGATACAGCTTCCAGAAGTTTAGTGTTTTGGATGAGATGCGGATCGGCGCTGTAAATGCCATTGACATCAGAAAAAATCTCGCAACTTTCAAGTTCAAGCGTCGTCGCTAGTGTCACAGCAGTAAAATCAGAACTATTTCTACCAAGAAATGTAGGACGATTATGGCTATCAACTGCTTGACCACCAGGAACTACTACAATATCAACTTCTGTAAATGCTTGTTTTAAAACTGCTGCATCAATTTTTTGGATCGAAGCATGAGAAAAGTTAGAGTCTGTGATAATACCTAGTTGATAGCCCGACAGTACTTTTGCAGAAATACCTGTTGCTTCGACTGCTAAACGAAGCAGATTTGCCCCAATGGTGTCAGCAAGTGGCACAAGTGAGTCAAGGGCTTCGGGTGATGGATTTGTGTTGACTTCCAAAGCAAGTTTATGAAACTCATCCGTCAAACCAGCCATTGCACTAACAACTACTACAAGCTTGTCGCTGTCTTGTTCAAGCCGAGATTTGAGAAATGCTGCAATGGTGTTGAAATCAGTACTACGTTGAAAGGTTGACCCACCGAACTTGAGGACGCGGATTTGCATTTTAAATCACCTGCCTTTGGATTATCTCCTCAGCGATTTGGATCGCGTTTAAAGCTGCACCAATCCGAAGATTGTCAGAAACTAGCCAAAACCATCCAGCTTTGGAATTATTGGGGTCAATTCTGATTCGACCAACATGGATACGATCGGGATTATCTATAGTTCGCGGTGTCGGATAACCTTGCGTACCTTCACCGTCATAAACTGTCACTTCTGGAGCATGACGGAGTAATTCAACGATATCATTCCGATTTAAGTCGCGATCGCATTCAAAATAAACTGCTTCTGAGTGGCAGTTAATAACTGGCACTCGGACGCAAGTTGCAGAAACCTTCAAGTCAGGACGGTTGAGTATCTTCTGCGACTCCTGAAGCATTTTTTGCTCCTCCAGTGTGAAGTGGTTATCAAGAAGCACATCAATGCTGGGAATCAGATTGAAGGCCAAAGGTAGAGGAAAGCGCTCTGCTTTTGGTGGTTCTAGTGGAGTTTTGATGATTTGTAAACAACCGTTTTTGAGTTCCTCAATGCCCGTGACACCTCGACCAGAAGCAGATTGATATGTACTGACAATTACCTGCTTGACGCGGTAACTTTGTTCAATCGGCTGTAAAAGGCGTACCAACGGAATTGTTGAGCAGTTGGGATTGGCGATGATTCCACTTTTAGGCCGCTCTACTAAAAGATGACGGTTTACCTGCGGAACAACAAGTGGTGTATCGGGGTCCATCCGAAACGCATTGGTGTTGTCAATCACAATTGCACCTTGCTCTACTGCCTTGCTAACCCACTCACGACTAATGGGGGTTCCAGCAGCAAAGAAAGCAATGTCAACACCTGTAAAGTCAAAGTCCGCCAAATCGCAAACTTCATAATCGCGTCCACCCTGAGTTAAACAACGACCGACTGAGCGCGATGAAGCGACTAAATGCAAGTTTGAATACTTAAAAGAGCGTTCCTCAAACAGAGACAAGAAAGTAGTACCGACGATGCCTGTCGCTCCGACAATCGCGATGCTAGGGTTTTTCTGAACAATTGGCATGGGCTTTCTCCATAAAAACTTTGTAGTGGATAAGATTTAGGGACTGGGGACTGGGAAAACATTCCAAAATTTAGGAGGGGTTAAAGCCTGAACCATAATTTTTCGTTTGATAACCCAATCCCTAATCCCTAATCGCCAGTCCCCAGTCCTGTTGATTAGCTCACATCTTTGAAGCCAAGTTAGTTGGTAATAATGACCAGTTTAAGTTCACTGCAAGGCTAGCCAGTACGATGAGTGCAACGCCAACTCCCTGTATTGGCTCTAAGATATGCCCGTAGATGACGTAATCACTAAGCATCGCACTAGCCGGATTAGCAAAAGTAAGAACTGCGATCGCTGATGTTGTCAGCTTTTGGTAGGATGAATACATCAAAATGTATACGATACCAGTGTGAATTACACCTAACCCCAGCAGGTAGTACCAGTGGTTGCCAAAAAGAGGAACTTTTTCAAGAGACGTGAAAGGTAGAAGCAAAAATACTCCCAGTGTCAAATGAATCAGGACGATGAGGTGGGGACGCACGCCCTCAAGACATTTGACAAGGAGCGTAGTTAGAGCATAGAAGATAGCTGCGAGTAGGGCAAATAATATACCAGTAATATAAGAACTATTGATTGATACCATTGTCAACCGCAGTTTAGTAACCAGCACTAACCCTAAAAATGCGATCGCAATCCAGCCAATTTTGTTTTTGGAAATAGTAGTCTTAAATATTAAGCTACCTAGTATAACCACAAAAAAAGGTTGGGTATGATAGACTACAGTCCCTAGTGCTATTGAGGTTAATGAGAAGGATTTGAAAATTAATACCCAATTGAAGATCAGCGATACACCACTGAGTAAAGCCAAGGTTAGTAGTCGTAAGGTTAAATTGTGTTGCTTAAAATATCCTTTAAAATAGCAGAATAAACCCAAGAATATTGCTCCAAATATACAGCGATAAAATACAACATTAAAAACTGCTTGATGCGACTCCTTAAAAAATACGCCAACTGTTCCTGACACAAGCATAGCAACAGTCAGTTCAATAGTCCCAGTAGAAAAGTTTTCCTTTTTCATCTTTAAATAAGACTAAAAATATTCAACTTTTACTTGTACCCCCAAACCTGGAATAATCTAGCAAAGACTATGATACTTTCTGGCTTTTCAATAAATTGACCTAGCTCTGCTAAAAGAGAATCTATCTCCTTTGGTGAGGCAAGTTTTTCGGAAATAATAGCTTCTTTAATATTCAGCAGCGTTATTTGGGGAATTATTTTTTCTGAAAATTTTGTAAATATTGGTTGTACTAAATTCACTTGAACATTTTTAAACCCTGACTCTGTCAAAATTTTAGGAATTTTAGCTCCCAGATCGACATTTCCACCTCTTCGGTCAATGACCTGGCGGTGTAGTTCAAGATATTTTGCAAAAGCTTGAGATTCTGGATAACAGTAATATCCAGAAAAGTCTGTTTCTTCAACTATAGCAACTCCTCCAGGCTTTAAAGCATGATACATTTTTGTAGTCACTATTCCGGGATTTGTTAAATGTGCTAATAAAAACCGGGAATAGGTCAGATCGTATTCTGATTCTTCATCGATATCAAAAGCATTTAATGCTCTAAATTCAACATTAGTAAATTCTTGCTCTAATTCTTCTTGAATCAACTGGATAATACTACTATCCATATCAATGCCAATGACTTTACCTTTTTCTCCTATTAATTTAGCTATCTCTATAGTTACATCACCACCTCCACATCCCACGTCTAGACAGTGCATTCCTTCACTAATTCCAACGTTTTTTAAAAGATTTAATGTAGTTTCTTGCACAACTTCTGCTAGTACTTTCAGACGGTCTTTACCCTTTTGACCTCCGGAAATTACATAATTATTTTTCATTTCACTGTCCTCTCTTGGCGGCAATAATATTTAATACTTCGGATGATTAATCAAAAACACTTCAGAGTATTTAGATTGAAAATGCAAAGCCGTACATTTGAGTTTGATTAACATCATTCATTTGGCGTGTATCAAGTTGGGTAAAGCCAAATTGATTATAGAGACGATGACCTTGGGTAAATTGAGTAAAAGACCATAGCTCTATATGAGTTTTTCCCTGTAATTGTGCCCAATCAACCGCCGTTTTAAGTAATTGGTAGCCTAAACCAAGACCTCGAAAATCCCGTTTAAGATAAAGCCTGACGATTTCAGCTTCTGAAGATTTGATTATTTTTACACCTACAGTCCCAATAATTTCTTCTTGCACTAATAGAACAAAGAAAGCAGCAGATTTTTGATTGTATTTTTGCTCAAAATCTAAAATATCTGGGATTTCTTGAGAAACTTCAAATACAAGACCATGCTCAATATAAACCTCACGCATAATATTGATTATGCTAGGAACATCATTATGAGTGGCTAAACGAATTTTGGAATTAATAGTTGGTTTTGTTGACATAGGGAGCTATACTTGTCTTCAGTTTTGTTTGGTAAACAAGTTTATTAAAGTTAAGATAAGACCTTTTGACTGAGCAACTTGAGGTTAAGAAAAGCTTCGAGTCCTTCAGTTCCGCCTTCATATCCATAGCCACTGTCTTTAATACCTCCCACTGGTGCATTAGGAGGCACTCCACTCAGTTGATTGATGCCGACATTACCTACTTCTAATGCTCTAGCGGCAGCTTCTGCTACTACAGGCGAACTAGTAAATACGTAAGCTGCAAGTCCATAAGGATTACTATTTGCTTGATGAATTGCTCGATCAAAGTCGGCAAAAGGTGCAATGGGGATGATCGGCCCGAATGGTTCCTCATTCATAATGGCTGCATCGTCTGGAACTTCAGTAAGTACTGTGGGCGCAAAGAAATATCCTGATCTTGGCAGCCTTTTTCCTCCAGTTACCACACACCCACCTTTAGCTACTGCATCAGCAACTAAGCGTTTCATTGCTGCAATTCGACGGGGGTTTGCCATTGGCCCCATATCAGTGTTCTTGTCCATACCGTCACCGACTCGAATATTTTGTACAAGTTCTGTGAACCGTTTGAGGAATGGTTCATAGAGAGTTTCATGCACATAAATTCGGCTAGGTGCATTGCAACTTTGACCAGAGCCTTTAAACTTATAAGCAGCGATCGCTTCGGCGGCAGCATCAACATCTGCATCTGCAAAGACGATCGCTGGTGCATGACCACCGAGTTCCAGAGTACAGCGTACTAAACCATCTGTAGCTAGCTTTGCCAACTGTTTCCCGACTACTGTCGAACCAGTGAAAGAAAGCTTCTTGATAATTGGCGAAGCAAGAAGGTGTTTAGAAATCGCTGGTGGATCGCCAAAAACTAAATTGACTACACCAGGTGGTAATCCGGCATCAATTAATGCCATTGCGATCGCTACAGCTGAACTTGGTGTTTCTTCCGCAGCCTTGAGAATTATTGTGCAGCCAGCAGCAAGTGCTGGTGCTATTTTTCGGGCAGAAACAACTGCTGGATAGTTCCACGGCGTAAAGGCAGCGACAACACCAATTGGTTCAGGTACGATAAATCTGTGATAGTCTGTCACAGGAAAATTACGGCACTCTAAAATTCGTTCTGCTTCTTTGGCGTTCCAAGCAATGGTTTCGGCTGCTCGGATCAATTCTTGGCGGGATTCGCTTACTGGCTTACCTTGTTCGCAGGTAAGCAAGAGTGCGGCAGCATCAATACGGTCATAGAGTAATGTCGCTGCCCGATCTAATATCTTCACACGAGTACTTACTGGTGTATCACGCCAAGTTAAAAAGCTTTTTTTGGCAGCAGCGAGTGCTCGGTCAAGATCGGTTTGACTTGCATAAGCTACCCGTCCTATTACCTGTTCGTTAGCTGGATTGATTAATTCCCCAAAACGATTATCGCTGCCATTACACCAGTTGCCGTCAATTAACAAACCAAACTCTTGATTCATAAAAGAGTTTTATGGGTAGTAGTACCATTAATTCGACAGAAGCGCAAACATACTTGCACATTTAAATTACAGTGCATTACCTTGTTGCTGAAAGCGTTGCTGCCTTGCCAACAAGTGCCTCTCCATTCCGACCCAGTACTTGGGTATCTGGGCAGATCAGGATCAGAGCATACTGAGTATAAGGTGTCAAACCGATTCCTAAATGGAACACCCCGTTACTGCCGCCATAAGTTTCGTTCATACCGGAATTCCCAGGTAGAAGTTCGTGAGCAGTATTAATGCCAAACCCCATTTCCCAAATAATCCGGTAACGGGAATCTAACATAAACATATTATTGAGCATATCAACTGCTGGTTGAGCTTCTGGATGAGATGCTCGTAACTCTGTAATCAGACCGTCCTTAACGGTAGCAATGACTGCGCGATCGCGCATACACTCAAGCCATTTGTAAATTCGCGCCCGATCTTCAGGTAAAAAGGAAACTGCTCCTGAGTGGACTGTAGGCTGACCCTGCAACGCAATCTCACCGTTCACTGCTAATCTGAGGTTGGCGTTAAATCGCATGATGTCATCGGGTAGGGCGCTGAGTTCTCCTCCTGGCGCAATTTGTTGTTCTCCCCATTCGATAAATCCTGCCTGTTGATTCCACTCATAGCTGTCATCTAGGTGTTCAAAGATTGCTTTAGTACCTTGAGCTTCGTTGATAATTTCCAGATACTCGCTATTCCTTCCCAACTCGAAGAAGCGATCGGCAAAGGCTTCTAGTTTTTCAGGATCGGTGCGCTCCATGATTCCCAAAAAATGCTGAATCGCTAATAATGACGTTGGTGTGGAATTGCAAGGCATGACGACTAGCTTGCGCTGTCCCAGCTTTTCGGGTGCAGGAGACTCAAAGAAATATTGGGGAGAAATGACAAGAACATGGGCTGGCTCAGGAATACTTTCGTCTAACAACTGTTCAAACGATCGCTCTGCATCATAAGGCACAATTTTTGTAGAAGTATAGCCGCTATCTTCTACAATTTGGAACTGGTTGATTAAAGAGGAGTTAGTAACAACGCAGAAATGACTATCTTCGCTAGCTCCAAATTGACGAAGGCGTTGTGGACGGATGAGTATAGTTTCCATTTTGATAATATCCTTAAATACAAAATGTTGATTCTTTACAGAACTTACTTAAAAACAACCTAAAATACTATGTTTAGTAATTATTATCATATTTTTACTCAAATTATGAAGTATATATAAACGTTAATTTATTTTGAAAATTTACTAATTTATAATAAATATTTTCTATTCCAAAAAATTGTTTTTATTTTTAATAAATAGGAGGGGTAAATCCCCCCTATTTATCCGGCTGTTATGCAAATAAATTACACCTTTTAGAACTCAGACTTGTTAAAATTCTGAATTGTTGAGGCTGGCTTATTAAAAAACCTCTTAAAAATGCAATTTAAATGCTAATTAGCTAATCAAAAAAGATTAGCCTAACAATGTGCCAAGGTAACGACCGTTCTTGTTTACTTTCTTCATGGTTATCTCTCCATTCTGGTTAACGTTTGTTGTTGAGGGCTATTTAAAAACCCGAAAATGCGAATTGAGCAGTAGTTAGTTAATCCAAAAAGATTAACCTAACAATGTGCCAAGATAACGACCGTTTTTGTTTACTTTCTTCATGGCTATTTCTCCATTTTGATTAATGTTTTTCTGCTTGTACAAGCTAAATAAACAATACAACTATTTTTTGAAAAATACAAGTATTTGAAAAACATTTTTTAACTATTTTAAATATCCAAAAATCAATTTCCCAACAACAAAAATAGAACGATTTTTACACAGTGGCAATAATCTTTAATACACTGTGTTATATCGTCTAAACAATGAATAAAATATTTTATGTGTGTTTTCATTAACCAGTTAAAGGTTTTATTTATGTCACCAATTACTTATTTAAAAAAACACAAATAATTGCTAATTTTTGGCCTTTTTCTCTTATTTAAAGATTTTTTTTGAGCTAATGCAGATATATAACAGCTACTGCTCGCTACAGCAGTCTTCATCCTATTTTGATTAATAACATAGTTGAACAAACTGAAAGTCCGCATTACAAACCAATGCCGATCGATTATCTGTGCGCTATATACTGCACTAAGACTTGAATAAAGGTGCGTGTAAGGGCAAGTCCAAGTTTAAAAAGATTGATACCTCTGATTTAGATAAGCTAATTAGGACTGAGAATTCTGTTCTTCAATCGAAACGACTGGTGTCCAAGCTCGTAAACGTCGTTCTTGTCGCGATCGCATAGTCTCTCCATCGTAGTCCACAGTTACTGAATCTTGAGAGACTAACTGAGCGCAATCTAGGATATTGACATTGATGGTAGCAAAAAACTGCTGTGTTTCATTCTGCATGAGAGCGGCAACATAAACGCCGCAGCAACCGCAAATTAGAAAGTCAGCTGTGTGCATACCAAAGCGATAACGAATGATTTGCTCAGGATTGAGAATCTGAATTTGCAAGTCTCCATTGGGATCTGAAGTACTACGTGTGCCGTGTTTCCGACAGAAGGAACAAGCGCACGTCCGGACAGCTAATCGGTTTGGAGTCTGTGTGCTGTTAAATATAAGTTTGAGGTTGCCACAGTGACATCCGCCTGGAAGCGGAAAGTATTGACTATCCATCTAACTTTCATCCCTATACTTGCTGTCAGGAGCCTGCGACACTCAACGGACGTAACTCGCCCCGTTAACATCAATGGTAGCGCCTGTCACATGACGTGCCAAATCTGATGCTAGAAAAATTACGACGTTAGCAATATCCTGTGGCATTGCCATTTCTCCCAGTGGTGTCTGGGAGATAGCAGCTGACTCACCATAGCTATCGAAGTACTCGGCGTTGAGTTCTGTACGGACAAATCCGGGAGCGATCGCATAGACTAGGATATTCTTATCGGCAAATCCACGAGCAATTGTACGAGACAGAGCAAGCATTCCTCCTTTCGATGCTGCGTAGTGCGTATAGTCAGGCAAATCACCCCGGAATCCTGCTCTGCTGGCAATGTTAATAATCTTTCCACCACTTTGCTGTTTAAAGTGATGGATAGCCTCACGACAGAGGGATGCCGGAGCAACTAGATTAATATTGAGTGTACGTATCCAAGAGGTATGCCAGTCCTCAAAATCACCCTCTATAAATGCTTTTTCATACACTCCTGCATTGTTCACAAGTACATCAATGCGATCTCGCCACTCAGTTGCACGCTCCCATAGATATGGGACAGCTGTGACATCAGCGAGATCGCAAACGACTACGTGACAGCGCTCTGAGCCTAAATCAGCTTGTAAAACATCAAGTTGTTCTGCAAGTACATCATTGGCTACGACATAACCACCCGCAGCCACAACAGCGCGTGCAGATGCCTCGCCTATACCACGAGCCGCTCCTGTAATTAGTACTACTTTTCCTGTGAGGTCAATCATAGTTACCCTGCCCAAAATCTAGACAACATAGGAAGCTTTGTCAAAATAATTCCTAATGACGCTCTCTACCAGACGCTGCGCGTAGCGTCTGGTAAAAAGCGTGATTACGAATTAGTAATTTGGCTCATCTAATAACAGCGCTAGTGAGTTCTGGAGTACCGAGAAGTAGCTTTTTATTTTTTCCATATACCCGAATACCAGGACAAATCAAATCGAGATGGTACTGTGTGTAAGGTGTTAGACCAAGCCCAAAGTGCAGCGCTCCACTAGTACCACCGTAAACTTCGTTCATAGCATAATTACCCCAAAGCAAGTCGAGTGAGGTATTGATCGCAAAGCCTAACTCCCAAATAGTCAAATATCGGGAATCAACAGCACCCATTGCTTTAAGCATCTCTGCTGCTGGTTCTACATCTGGGTGAGTGGGATGCAAATCCGTTACAACACCTTGCTCTACCTTGGCAATCAGCGCGTGATGCTTCATATGTCGCAACTGACTGAAAATGCGTGCTTGATCCTCTCGTAAGAAAGATGGTTCACCACTATGTAGAATTGGTAGTCCTTTAAATGCAATCTCACCATTGATTGCAAGGTAAAGATTGGGATTAAACTCCCAAATATCAGCAGGTAAGACACTAATTTCTCCTGATGGCGCGATTTGTTGTTCGCCCCACTCTAGAGGCCCAGCCTGCAAATTCCATTCGTATTTGTCGTTAAGATGGTCGAAGATTGCGCGAGTGCCGTACTCTTCATCTACAATTTCTAAGCGATCGCTTTTTTGTCCTAACTCAAAGAAACGATCGGCAAACTCCGCCTGAGCATACGGATCGGTTCGTTCGATTACACCAAGAAAGTGCTTGACAGCTTCTAGTGGTGTTGGTGTGGAATTGGAAGCCATCGCGATCAGCTTGCGCTTGTCCCCCAATACCTCTGGATGAGGAGAACGGAAGAAACAGTTTGGTGAAACTACAAAAATATGCGAGTTTTCTGGAATTTCGTTTTGTAGTATTGCTTCAAATGACCCTTCCTGGTCATAAGTAACTGTTCGATAGTCTGTATAAGCACCACTTTTCTCAATCAAGAATTGATCGACAATATCCGTGTTAGTCACCAAGTAAAAAATACAATCCTCTGACGGGCCAAACTGTCGGTAAGAACCAGGTCTAATGGTAATAAGCTCCATAAATCACCCCTTTTTTTTAACAACGGTTATAGTTTCTTGTCCAACAACTGTAATATGCGATGTTTTGCTAAATCTGTTGATATGTGAAGAATGCAAAGCAGCCGATCTGCTAGAGTCAGATTGTTTTGGAAATAGTGTCCTACGTCAGCTTTCTTTGTTGTTGGTAACGAGGGATAAAAATCTATCGGCACACTAGCATTTTTAATCACGCCAGTATGCAAACAAAACTCCAGATCGGGACAAATACTCTTTGCAATCAGACAAGCTATCTCGTTCATCTCTAACTTCGGTATTTCGCCGTCAATCCGAGGATACATTTGAACACCGTCAAAGCGTGAGAATACCCGCATTGCCGAGAAAACAGCAGGATGACAGGTTTTGAGAGCAACGATTGATGGGAATCCAAAATGCTCTTGACTTACTTTGTAAAGATGAAATCCCCACATACGTTTGAGCAGATGTGTTTTCTGATAACGGTCTGCAATCATCTGTATTTTGATGTGTAGAAAGGGTAATGAGTCTGTTTCTACCCAACTGGATGCCAACAAAGCGATTAGGTCATTTGATATCGCCTCGACTGCAACAATTAAGTAATCACATTCTTCAAACCAGTTTCGCTTCGCCTCAAAATACTGTTCAATCTTTAAGGTTGGCATTGCTTGGGTCAATCCCTGCACAATCCATTCCTTTATTGCTGGTTGAATAAGTTGTTTTGGAGTGACGTAGTGAAAGATATAACGGTCAAATAACCGCGAATCAAGCCAGTTTTTTTGCAAAAGTTGCATATTTGCAGGATGATTGAATGAGCTTTGTTCTCGCGTCAGTCCTAATGATAAGTATTCGACCGGACTTGATATTAGAGTTAGAGAGAGGAGATACTTGCCTCAAACTACACAAGAATCATCGTTAAATCTTCTGCAACAAAGTGTTGCATAGATCAGGACACCTGTGCCAGCACACTCATATCAAGGGATTTCCCAAGGATTAGATCGTCAGTTTGACCTACAATCAACTCCTGATGCAGTTCCATAAAGTATGCAACATAAAGACGACCTACATTACGTATATGTTCGAGGACTTTCTCCTCATCCTCAGGAGTCTTGATTAAAGATACAAGGACATCCCACACAAAATCGTCATGGTCATCTTTGAGATCGAGGTTCACATGTCCTCTAGCTCCGATAATTTTGTCTTTGCCTAGAATCTTGGCCAAATTGTCTAACCATTGTGGTTGGGTCTTTACAGTTGTGTATTCAACGAAGTAAACGCTTGAGATCAGAGCCATTGGACTATCTTTGTATTCAATGTCAAAGAGCAAATATCCCATAAGCAGCTTTGTTGAGAGCATTGGCTGTTGCGAGTAAACTGCATCCTTCGATACGCCTACCGCCTCAAGATCCCTGACGAAGAACTCGGTGTCGTGAAGCATCTCCTCCTCAGTGTATTTCGCCCATGCTTTGGCTTGAACTGGATCATGCTTAGTGAAGTATCGGATAGCTAGTGCATCCACTGTACGTTTTAGACGCAGCCGAAGAATAGTTTCAATGTTGTGACGCTTGTAGTAATCCATATTGATTTGCAAACCGTTCAACATATGTTGAGAAAACGGAACTTCCTTATAGAACTTCACAATCATGGAGTCTAGGAGTGCGTCTACACGGGATCTGAGTTCCGGTTTTTTAGGCTGACCAATAGGCTTTTTCATTTTTTGTACAATTGATTGATTTATTTTCAATGGTTTCAGAACTTTGGGAAAGTGCAGAATTACAAACTGGGAATTGAGAAGGTTGGTATTTCAGAAGAGTTTTTCTGGCTATCTCTAAGATTACCCATTCTTCTAATACTTCACCATCTATGGGTTTTACCTGAAGTTAGTACATTCGACTGGCACTTAAGTTGTGGTTAGTAAAATATCTTGCTAGTGGTTTAATACCAACTTATCTGGTATTAAATCCTATACCAATCCGATTGGGTAAAATGTAATCCAAGATACACTTTTGGATTTATCTCCTGGAATCCCTATTGAGTCAATAGGTTTTTTAAATACTATGCATTAATCACATAGATAAGTGTAAAAATGTTATCGACGAGTAGATTCAGTTGTTTATAAAGATGTTGCTTGGGAATTTTCCGAGCAAAAACGGCTACCACACACTAGACATGAAGGATCGTGATAAGAATGTCGTTTGGCAAATTCCATTCGCATCAAATCGATTGTCAGCAGTTGTGATAATAGGGGTTGACTAAACTTAGTAATCAACTTTATTACCTCTAATGCACTAAGACAAGCTAGTGTTCCAGAAACAGCACCGATAACCGAGAACCCATGCCGATCCCAATCCGGCTTTTCTGGAAACAAGCATGATAGACAAGGAGTGACACCAGGAATAATCGTCGTCAGGTAAGCTTCCATTCCATCCATTGCAGCTTCCACCATTGGTTTTTGCCAGCGCACGCAAGCTTGGTTGAGCAAGTTTCGCTCTGTGAAATTGTGGGCGCAATCAACAGCTATATCAGCGGATTGCACTAAAGAGTCTACATTCTCCTTTGTAACGTAATCATGAACTGCTTCTACTTGAATATCTGGATTAATAGCTTGCAGAGTTTCTCTGGCTTTGAATACTCTTGGCTTACCTACCCAATCATTTGTCATCAGAACCTGACGATTCAGATCATCTAGCCGTAAGTCACCACCCCGAACTAGAATTAGTCGCCCAACACCTGCTACTGCCAAATAAAGCGCTGATGTACCGCCTAATCCCCCTACACCTGTAACCAAAACCGTTGCAGATTTCAAGCGCTTTTGTCCTGCTTCTCCAAAATTAGGAAGCATCATTTGGCGGTGATAGCGTTCTAACTCACTGGGCGTTAAGTTCATCACTTTTTACCTCTTTATCAGTCGTAAAATCTACCACCTAGTTGGTAGCAAGTATTGTAGTTGTCTATACATTTTTCCGATCTAATACCTGTAAAGTTGGTATTTTTCTAGGCATCATTAAGGGAGCTATGTGCAATACTCTTTGTCTTGGGTTAAATGCCCAATGAAATAAGCCCCACAGCAAAGCGTGGGGTCTTTGAAGTATTATTACTTTCTAGTGAGATATACAGCAATGCTCGATAGCTAATAGACTAAATAGCTTTGGTTTAGCTTATCTACTACATATTTATCGATCGGACAGTTGCACCAACAACTTATCTATGCGATCGCGTGCAAAAAAATGGTAACGATCGATTTAACCAATTGCTACGTTAACCTTTATGATGACGATAGCAACAAGCAAAAATCGTACCTATTAAGTCAATGAAATGGATCTTAACAACTGCTTTGATTTTGAGCAGCACTACTCTATATTCTGCACAAGTAATAGATCGAGCTAAACAACCACCTACTAATAAACAGCCTGCACAACCAGTTAAAACACCTGCTTCACCTCAACAACCTACTTCTCGACCAGTTTTTATTTTGCCAAAAGCACCTGCTCCATTAAGTCCTGTATCTGGGCGTAGAACAGGAATGGGTAGTCGAGATAATTGTCCTGCGGTTTCAACCCCGCTCACTGCCTTAGTACCATTTCAAGAGGAACAAAAGGTTGGCAAACAGACAAACAATTCAATTATCGGGACTGTAGAAGGACTAACTACTTTGGAACGGCCTACGTTTTGGTTTTACATTCCCTACACTAAGAATTTGTCTAATTCAAGTGCTGAATTTAGCTTACAGGATAGCGCCGAAAATGATGTTTATAGAAATGCGATCGCCCTACCTTCAAAGCCAAGTATCATTGGTATTTCTCTCCCTAGTACTGCTTCATTAGAAGTAGATAAGACATATCGCTGGTATTTCAAAGTTCGTTGTAACAAAGAGACAGCAAGCATTCCTGTATATGTAGAAGGGGGCATTAAAAGAATCAATTTAGACGAGCGTGTTATGCAACAATTACAAGCTGCAAATGAGCCTCGACAAAAAATTATAATCTATGCTGAAAAAGGGATTTGGTTTGACGCTTTAAATATGCTAGCACAACTACGCATTTCTAATTATAATGATGTATCTCTTGAAAAAGATTGGCAAAGCTTATTGCAATCAATCAATTTAGATAATATTGCTATAATGCCCCTAATAAAATTACCAAACAGCTAATAATTTCAGAGCCAGTAAAGTATCTATAAACCTAGATTTTTACAACCAATTACCAACTATAACGTAGGGCGCCCAATACATCGGACGGTGATATTCAGGAGCTTCAAGTAATTTTAATTGAGCAAAGCGTAAAGCTTCTGCCGTAGTTTTACCACTCACTAACTGGCGATAAAATTCATCAATAAATAAAGCTGTAGAGTTATCGCCAATTTGCCATAGGGAGGCTAAAGTACTCCGCGCACCAGCACGAAGAGCAACTCCTGCTAATCCCAATGCAGCTCGGTTATCTCCTGCTGCTGTTTCGCAAGCGCTCAAAACAAGTAATTCAACTGGTTCTGTTAATTTTTGCTCTCTACTTTTAAGCAAACTATCTAATTCACTCACATTGATGCGTCCATCAGCTGCTAGGATAAAAGTGTCTTTTGCTTTAGAGCTAAATTGTCCGTGAGTTGCCAAGTGAACAACTTTAAAAGGTTGAGCGTTGATGCTTTTTCCTAAATTTGCACTGGTAAAATTTTTATCCAATAATGTAGTTGTCGATACCCCTGATTCCTGAATTAATTTAAGTTCAACCTTAACGTTGGGAAGTGGTGCAAACTTTTCATTTTTGGGTGGTTGCGATAGTCCTCCAGCAAGGGCATTTAATTTGTTCTGTTCTAGAGGTTTGGGAGCAAATAGTTGCAGTCCGGGGCTAATAACTACAGAGTATTTTTGGACTAAATACTCTCTGCCATCATATAGTACAGACATCGGGATATTTCGCAATAACCCATCTGGAATAAAAACTAAAGTATTAACTTTACTATTTTTGAGGTCTGTTTCAACTGGTTTGATTAACCAGTTATAAAGTTGTTGAGAAGCTGCTTGAAGTTGCAGATTAGCATCGGGTTCGACTATTGTCTCTCGGATTTTTGTAATAACTTGCTCTACTTGCTGACGGTTAACTTGAGAAGTTTTATGAATCAACGGTTGCTTGGGAAGTTTGATAATAATTTCTAAATATTTATCTAGGATAATCGGGTAGAAAATAGCAGTATTCGGGTTGTCGCGGTCTACTACTTTGTCTAGAACCACAAATTGATTGCTCAAGCAAGCTTCTCGGAAAAAATTGTCGAGTTCTGCAACTTGCAAAGCTTCAATTCGCTGTCGTGCTTTATCTAAATCTGGTTTTCCTTGTCCTTTCTCTTGTAAAATCAACTCTACAGACTGCCGATAAAGAGGTTCTATGCGATCGCGAAAATTAAACTGCACGTCTCGATTAACCGCAACTAAATCGCTGCGAAGAGACTGAAGAGTTGTGACAGCAGCATCATAAGCAGATATGGCGGCTTCCATATTTCCCTGTGTTTTGAGCAAACGTCCTAACTGCCACTCAAAGCGATAAGCTATATCTGAGGCATCAATTTTTTCAGCCAGAAACAACGCTTGCTGCGTCAAATCCTGTGCTTCTTGCAATTGTTGGTTCTGCTCGTAAACTTCTCCCAAGCTGCCCAGTGCATAGGATTCGGCACGTTCATCACCGATGATTTTGGCTTGCTGAACGCTATTTGCCAGAATCTCTGCAATGTCTTTTTTGTTACCAATTGCGATCAAAGTCTGAGCAAAATTGATCCGTGCATAAATACCAGCTTGATTGGTAGGCAGATTCGGGAGTTGAGATTGAATTGTGGGTATTAATGACTTTGCTTCAGTGATGCGTTCGTTTTCGACTAGCAAACTCAGCTGATTAATCAGGGCTTGAACTTTGGCTAGAGAGTTTGGTGCAATTTTAGCAGCATTTTTATAATGAGCGATCGCACCTTTAATATTACTTAACGACCTAGCTGTATTACCGAGGCTAAATTCCGTCAAACTAATTTCTAGAGGCAGTTGCAGACGTTGAGCGATTTCTAAGCTTTGTTGTAAGTTTTTCTGGGATTTTTCTAGTTCGCTTAATTGTTGTAAGACATTGCCAAGCGATCGCAAAGCTGTTACTTTTACAATTGAGTCAGGTTGGGAAATTAATTGTTGGGATACTTCATTTAATATATTTAAGCTTCGGCGATAAAAACCAGCAACTCGTAGGGCTTGTGCTTGGTTAATCCGGCTGCGCGTTACTCCAGCAGTATCACCTAATTTCTTCCAGATTTGCTCTGCTTGTTGTGATGTTTTTATAGATGCATCAGTTTGTCCGTCTGCTAATTGCAATTCGCCCTGAATATTTAGAGTTTGTGCCAGAATTTCTAACAATTCAGACTTGGGATTGTTGACATTTAACTTTTGATTGATTTCATCCCAGCCAAGTAAATTTAAGCTATTGTCAATAGTCGCATAAGCTTCTTTCCACGAGCCGAGTTGTTGGTATACAAGAGAGAGGTTAGTCAACGCTGCGGCTTGTGCGAGGTTATTGCTTTGTTGTTGATAGGTACGGACAGCTTGTTGGAGAACATTTACTGCTTCAGTAAAGCGTCCAGCTTGGTAAAGTGCTTCTCCTTGCTCAAGAAGTTGCTGTGGTGTTGCGGCTGGGGGTTTATTGGTTTGGATGTGAAACCCGTTTGGTGAATTTGTCTTTTGTTGTTTAGCAAATGTACTAGGGATAATAGTTAGGAAAACAGCAAGGATAAATAGGACTACGGAAGTTATCGCAAATCTAACTACTCGCTTTGGCA
>NZ_JAVRBQ020000058.1:0-43417 GCF_034531215.2 Nostoc sp. ChiSLP03a | reverse complement strand
GGCGCTCGCCACCCGTTACTGATGTAGAGAAACTTGTATCATGAAAAGTACCCTGAAAGCTTTAACCGAATTAACAATAGTGCTTTTAAGCCTGCTATTGAGCGTGGTTCTGGGCTTCTATGGTTACTACATTGGTGAAGTGGTATTGCCACTATCCCGTTGGGAAGATTATCTAATAAGACCAGCCCAGGTCAGGGATCTCATCATGATTTAACCCTAGAGTTCAGATTAATTCTAGGCAATTTTGATGTGTAAAAATTTATGCAATGTAGAAATTTTCACCATTTTTAGCGTTTCTAGCCTGTATTGTGGAGCAAAGAGTTTCTCAGAAGATGAAAGTGGCTCATCAAGCCTAAGCGCGTAACTTTCGGAATCACTGCTCATTTCAACCCTTGTATTGCATTGCAAGCATTTAGCCCAACACACCTGCTTTTCTCAAGTCTGACAGATGGAAAAACTACATTTTTTGACCTTTCCTTCAAGTAATCTTGATATACTACTATTTGAAGTATAAAGACGGGTTGAATTCAGCTTTTGAGGCTAGGACTCACGCACTGAAGTCTGAAACCTAGATCCCCCCTAGCTCCCCTTGCCAAGGGGGTTGGGGGATCTGAGTGCGTAAGTCCTGATCTATTTAATCCACATCTGTAGTCGTGGCGCAATGCCCATTAATGTCAACTTCAGGTTAAAGCCAGTCTAGAAAAAGCTTTTAGCAGATTATCTCGTTTCCAGTCTCCGACTGAGAATGCCCCTGATTGAGGCTTTGCCTCCCTCTCCTCGCGGCAGAACCGCCAAGAGTAGCATTTCCAGCCAGAGGCTGAAAACGAGATTTTAAAAGGGTTTTGGCTTAAGTTGACACCAATGCACAATGCCTCTACGTTTGCCAAGCGTCCCGCAAGGAATATTTTTTAATTGCAAGTTCCTAGAACGCACGGCGTAACTACATCATTCAAAATCAATGAAATCCTTACGGTATAGTAATTACGAATTCCGCATAATTGGTGACAGCTAAATGAAAGCGTCAAAATAGAAGACACAGGCTTTGTACAAAAAGCCTTGCCTTGATTAACGGAGTTATTATCAGTGGTATTACAAGTACAAACAAGCACCTACGAAGCTAAAACTCAAGAAATTGCTAAACAACTTTTAGCCGCAACGCAGGAAAATCGTTCATTTTTTTCTTCCCTGCGGGATCAAATGCGTTGGGATGATAAATTACTAGCTTGGGCAATGAGTAACCCTGGCTTGCGGGTGCAACTATTTCGGTTTATAGATACGTTACCTGCTTTACACAGTAAATCAGAAATTGCCTCACATTTACAAGAATATTTAGGCGATGAATCTGTAGAATTGCCGGCAGCTTTGAAGGGAATGCTAAACTTTGCTAACCCCGACTCGATGCCTGGACAAGTTGCTGCTACAACCGTTGGTACAGCGGTTGAGACACTTGCCCATAAATATATTTCTGGGGAAAATATCAAACAAGTCATCAAAACAGTTGAACGACTGCGAAAAGAAAAAATGGCCTTCACCATCGACTTACTTGGTGAAGCCGTAATTACCGAAGCCGAAGCGCAGTCTTATCTAGAACGCTATCTAGAATTAATCCAACAATTGGTGAAAGCATCGAAGAATTGGGCAGTTATTCCGGCGATTGATGAGGCTGATGGCGAACCGATACCAAAAGTTCAGGTTTCTGTGAAATTAACGGCCTTTTATTCCCAATTTGACCCATTAGATGCTAAGGGTAGTGAAGAGCGAGTTAGCGATCGCATTCGGATTCTCCTACGTCGTGCTAAAGAATTAGGCGCAGCTGTACATTTTGATATGGAACAGTATGCCTATAAGGATATAACTCTCAGCATTCTGAAAAAACTCTTACTAGAAGAAGAATTTCGGCAACGCACAGATATTGGCATGACAATTCAAGCATATCTGCGTGATAGCGAACAAGATGCCAAAGACGTAATTTCTTGGTTGAAAGAACGTGGTTATCCCCTGACAATCCGCTTGGTGAAGGGCGCATATTGGGATCAAGAAACGATTAAAGCAGCGCAGAAGCATTGGCCGCAGCCAGTTTACAACGACAAAGCCGCAACTGATGCTAACTTTGAAACCATCACTCAATTGTTGTTAGAAAATCATCAATATGTGTATTCTGCCATTGGTAGCCATAATGTGCGATCGCACTCTCGCGCTATTGCCATAGCTGAAAGTTTAAATGTCCCCCGTCGTCGCTTTGAGTTGCAAGTCCTCTACGGTATGGGTGATAAAGTTGCCAAGGCTTTGGTTGATAAAGGTTATCGGGTGAGAGTTTACTGTCCCTACGGTGAATTATTGCCTGGAATGGCGTATTTAATTCGCCGATTGTTGGAAAATACCGCTAATAGTTCTTTTTTACGGCAAAATCTTGAAAATCGACCGATTGAAGAATTATTAGCGCCGCCGATTGTCAAAGAAGAAAAAAACTCTTTAACTCCTAACTCCTCACTCCTAACTCCTCACTCTCATTTCTCTGGTGCTGCTGATACCGATTACGCCGAGGAAGAGGTGAGAAAGAAGACAGCGCAAGCTTTCCAAAGCGTTCGTCAACAATTGGGTAAAACTTATTTACCACTGATTAATGGCGAGTATGTTAATCCACCGGAATTTGTTGATTCTCTGAATCCTTCTAAGTTCAGTCAGGTAATTGGTAAAGTTGGGTTGATTAGCGTTGAACAAGCTCAACAGGCGATGCAAGCTGCCAAAGCTGCCTTTCCTGAATGGAAGAAAACACCAGCTAAACAACGCGCTGATATTTTGCGGAAAGCCGGTGATTTGCTGGAACTCCGCCGCGCTGAACTTTCAGCTTGGATAGTTTTGGAAGTTGGGAAACCAGTTAAGGAAGCTGATGGAGAGGTTTCAGAAGCGATAGATTTCTGTCGGTATTACGCTGATGAGATAGAACGGTTAGACGAAGGTGTGAATTATGACATATCTGGCGAAACTAATCGTTATATTTACCAGCCAAGGGGAATTGCTGTAGTGATTTCTCCTTGGAATTTTCCGCTAGCGATCGCTTGTGGAATGACTGTTGCAGCTTTGGTTTCGGGCAATTGCACTCTCCTCAAACCTGCGGAAACTTCTTCTGTAATTGCAGCGAAACTCACAGAAATCTTGGTAGACGCTGGTTTTCCCAAAGGTGTATTTCAATACGTACCTGGTAAGGGTTCGCAAGTCGGCGCTTATTTGGTAAATCATCCAGATACTCATGTAATTGCTTTTACGGGTTCCCAGGAAGTTGGCTGTAGAATTTACGCAGAGGCGGCAATCTTAAAACCCGGACAAAAGCACATGAAACGGGTGATTGCGGAAATGGGAGGTAAAAATGCGATTATTGTGGATGAAAGTGCTGATTTAGACCAAGCTGTTGTCGGGGTAGTGCAATCGGCATTTGGTTACAGCGGACAAAAATGTTCTGCTGCTTCCAGGGTGATTGTGCTGGAACCGATTTATGATGCCTTTGTGCAACGATTGGTGGAAGCGACAAAATCCTTGAACATTGGGGAAGCAGAGTTACCGAGTACACAAGTTGGGCCAGTAATTGATGCTAATGCCCGCGAGCGCATTCGCGAGTATATTGAGAAGGGTAAGGCAGAAGCAGAAGTGGCGTTGGAATTACCAGCACCCGAACAAGGCTACTTTATCGGCCCAGTCATCTTTAGTGAAGTATCGCCAAATGCGGTAATTTCCCAGGAAGAAATTTTTGGCCCTGTGCTGGCAGTAATTCGGGTGAAAGATTTCCAGGAAGCGTTAGCAGTCGCCAACGGTACAAACTACGCCTTAACTGGCGGACTTTATTCTAGAACACCTTCGCATATTCAGCAGGCGCAGACAGAATTTGAAGTTGGTAATTTGTACATCAACCGCAATATTACCGGAGCGATCGTTGGACGGCAACCCTTTGGTGGATTCAAACTTTCGGGAGTAGGTTCTAAAGCAGGGGGCCCTGACTACTTACTGCAATTTTTAGAACCACGCGCGGTGACAGAAAATATTCAACGTCAAGGTTTTGCACCAATTGAAGGAGCAGATTAAACTTAAACCTTTCCCTGATTGGTCGCGGCAGGAAGCAGTGTTTCGACACAACGACCGGCTCAGTGCATAGCTAGGCTCAACAACTGGGCAGTATTCCAACTGAGCCTCCTGCCTCTCTTATTAAATTACAATAGGTAGTAACATCAAACAGAGTTTAATGAGTAATTTAGTTATAAAAGTTGCTGAATTACCTAAAGACTTTCCGGCAATTCAAGTAATTAGAAAATCAGTTTTTAAAGAAGAACAAGGGGTAGATCCCGCTTGATAATTTGATGGCAAAGATGAAATATCCGATCGTCTAATTGCTTATTTAAATGTGGAAGCTGTAAGTATTGCTAGAATAAGATATTTAGATGAAAATATTTTATGAGCAATTAACTAAAATATTTCATTAAAATTGACTCTAGCTGGACTATACGAATTGGCTTGATCAGGTAGTCATCAAAACTACCTGGTAGCATGGCGATTTCCTCTTCTAAAGGTTCGCTAAAGGTCATCATCACAATCGGTAAATGTTCCCGATAAGGCTCTTTTCTAAGGATATTCAGCAAATTCCAGATATGAATATCTTTTACTAACTGCAAATCAAAAAAAACTAAATTTGGTTGAAAGCTTTCTACCTGTTTCAAAAAGTCGTTAACATTATCTATCCACTTGACTTGGTAGCCAATTGTGTGCAGATAATCTTGCAATACTGTTGCTGTGTTTTCCTCTTCTTCTACAAGCAAAATAGTTTTATTTGTGGAGATGCCTGAAGAAGAGGAGGACGAGGTTAAGTTTGCTTCCTCTTCTGTCTCATCAAGATGATTTGTCTCATCTTCCCCATTTTCCGGATGCTCTGGATTTGGTAGAAACAGAGTGAACTGACTGCCCTTTCCTAAAGTTGATGTCACGGTAACATCTCCACAATGTAAACGCGCTAATTTCCGCGTCAAGGCTAAACCCAAACCAGTGCCTTCATACTGCCGATTTAACCGACTGTCAAGCTGTTTAAACGGTTCAAATAAAAATTGAAACTGACTTGAGTCTATACCAATGCCAGTATCTGAAACTGTAAACGTTATCCCTTGTGGCACTTTTTTGACTACCAGCGATACTTCGCCTGCTGGGGTGAATTTAATCGCATTAGTGAGCAAGTTGAGTAGCATTTGCTTGATGCGCCGCTCATCAGCAATGCAAATATCAGCTTCTTGGTCAATTTCATGTGTGAGTTGCAATCCCTTTTCTGAGGCGCGATCGCGCACTGTCCAGATGGCATAATTACATATATCTGCCACTGACAAAGATGATAGTAACAGTTCCTCTTTGCCTGCTTCTACCTTTGATAAATCAAGGATATCGTTAATCACTGCCAGCAGGTGTTCGCCACTACTATATATACAACTTACATATTCGTTCTGCTTTTCATTCAGAGAACCAACTATTTCTTGTTGCAATAACTGTGACAAACCCATAATCGCATTCAGAGGCGTTCGCAACTCATGGCTCATAGTTGCTAAAAATTCAGTTTTTGCTCGATTGGCAGCTTCTGCTGCTTCTTGAGAGGCACGTAGTTTCAACTCTGTTTGTTTACGTTCAGTAATATCCTCAATCATCGCTAGAAAAAACTCAGGTTTACCATTGCTGCCTGGTATAACAGAAACAGAGATATGAGTCCAAAGTAAGTTACCATTTTGATGCTGGCAGCATCTTTCTATCTCAATACGATGTCTTTCAACAAGCTGTTTCTGATGTTTGGATGGTTGCAAACCGTCCCTCGAAGTTTTCTTTAAGTCTGTGCGAATTCCTGACATCAGTTGTTTGTAAAGTTTTAAATCCTCCTTTTCTATGGAAATGTAATCTGTAAAGCATTTGCCGTATAACTCTTCTCGGCTGTATCCTAAAATCTCGCATAATGCCAGATTAGTATCAACTATCTGCCCTTTCATATCTATCAGGCCAATGCCGATAGAGGAACGCTCAAAAATCGCCCGAAATTGTGTCTCACTCTGTCGCAGTGCTTCCTGTACGACGTTTCGCTCACTCGCTTCTATAGCCAATGTCACAAAATCTGCAATTGAGCCAGCAAAACTCTCTTCTTCTAAAGTCCATTGGCGACCTTCACCTATGTGTTCGTGACACACTACGCCTACTAAATGACCCTCTAGCCAAATTGGTGCGTCTATTATAGATGTGATGCCCAAAACTGAAAGATAAGACTCGGATAATTCTTGGGTTCTGGGATCGTTTCTAGCATCATCTGCGGCAATAGTACGCTCCTCTTCTAAAGCCTGGAAATAAACAGGAAAATTTGTTTTTAAAAGCGAGTTACCAAAGGTATGCTTCTTATTCCTGACATCATACAAATCAATGCATTTAATTTTTGAACGTTCTTCATTATATAACCATACCCCAACTCGCTCTACTAACAGCGTCTGAGCAGCAGTTTCTGTAATTTCCCTCAACACCGCATTGAGATTACCTTGCTGAAATGTCTTGCTTCTTGCCAGTTGCACCAGCATCTGGCTTTGTTTTCGCCGACTATTTTCTCTGATTCGTAAAGCCTCTTGGGCCTGGTTGTGCTCTGTTATATTTCTAGCTGACACTACCTGCATTAGTTGCCCTCAAGAAGAAATAATTTGGACTTGCAGTTCTACGGAAAAAGTAGAACTGTCTTTGTATAACTACAATTACTTGCTATGGTTTTTCATAACCGGAAAGTATAATTTTTTTAACTAAATTTTATGATTCTGGCTAATTAGTTATAAGCTAGATTTTGCTGATTACTTCTGTTACTTCATACCAATAATTTTTGCCAGGGGATAATTAGCATTTCTAGTAATTTCACTATTAAGTAATTTTACTATCAAGTAGTATAAGTAGTATAGTATTTTTTATTTGAAACTGGGGAGTGCTAAAGACTTTTCCCAATACCCAATCTTTAGTACAATTTATTGCTTAGTACTGATTAGCAAAATACCCTTGATTCTCCTAGAGAAAGATACCTAATGGCTCAAATTCTGCCAAACTTAAGGTAACGGCAGCTTTTGCGGAGGTGGAGCGATGACAGATAGTGATGTAAGAATTGTTTCCCTGATTCCCGGTGGAACGGAGATTTTAGCGACACTAGGGTTGGTTAATGCTATTGTGGGGCGATCGCACGAATGCGATTACCCTCCAGAAATCCTCAATCGCCCCATTTGTACCCAAGCACGTTTAAATAGTGATGCCTCCAGCAGCCAAATTCACGACGACGTGAACAATTTATTGCAATCTGCTCTGAGTATTTATGAAATCAAAACAGATGTTTTAGAGCAATTGCAGCCTACCCACATTCTCACTCAAGACCAGTGCGATGTTTGTGCTGTCAGCTTACACGATGTTGAAAAGGCAGTTGCTACACTAATTGACAGTAAACCTCAGATTATTTCTTTACAACCCAATATTCTCCAGGATGTTTGGGCTGACATTGAACGAGTCAGCAACATCTTTGGCGTAGACTCGGTAAAAGTCTTAGAAAATTTAGAAGCTCGCGTCAAAATTTGTCAGCAAAAAATCCAAGGACTTTCTTTAGATGAACTGCCTACTGTCGCTTGTATCGAGTGGATCGATCCTTTGATGATCGCCGCTAATTGGATTCCTGAATTAGTTAACTTAGCAGGAGGACAGTCTTTATTTTGCGCTACAGGTCAGCCTTCTCCGATCTTGCCTTGGGAAACACTAGTAACAACTAATCCCGATATAATTATTTTTATGCCTTGTGGCTTTGATTTAAACCGCACTCGCAAAGAAGCTAATTTATTAACTCAACGTCCAGAGTGGGAAAAACTACACGCTACCGAAACTGGTAGAGTCTACATTACCGATGGCAATTCTTATTTCAATCGTCCAGGACCACGACTGGTAGATTCGCTAGAAATTTTGGCAGAAATTTTGCATCCAGAAATTTTTCAATACGGCTACAAAGGAACTGCTTGGGAACGTTTGTAAAAAAGAATTCAGAACTCAGGAGCAAAGCCAGAGACTCCGAAAGCTCCGGTCAGAATTCAGTATGAATTCAAGTCAGGCTGAGTGAGATTGGTTTAAAACCTTGACGCGTTCCAATCGCCCACAAAGACTAATTCTGATTCCTGGATTCTGAATTCTGAATTCTTGTTCAAGGTGTTTGTTCAGAATCTGCCGATGGTTCATTGTTAAATAACAGCAGACGTGCAGCAAGAATGGCAAATCCTACAGCCGCGATCGCTTTTAAAACCCGTGTAGGTAATAATTCGGCTACTGCACCCCCTGCTAACGATCCCAACAGGCTTGTCAACAGCAATGCGCCTGCTGCACCGAAAAATACTGCACGGGGAGAATTAGAACGTCCTGAAAGTGCGATCGCCGCTAGCTGACTTTTGTCACCCAATTCTGATAAAAAAACCGTAATAAAGCTCAGTCCTAATAAATGCCAATCCATATAATTAAGGGGCAGTGGGGAATTTTTCTAATGACCAACGATCTTGTACAGACGCGATTAATCGTGTCTCTACTAACTAATGACTAGTAAATACATCCCAAAACAGCATTAGAGAAATTACCAATAACATCACGCCAGCTGATTTTTCTACAGCTTTTGGGCTGAGTCGGCTGGCTATCCAACTACCTAAAAGTACACCTAATAAACTGGTGGTTATTAGGGCTGCCGCCGAGCCGATAAATACTACCCACGGCGAATGAGATTGTGCGCTCATTAACAAAGTGGATAGCTGAGTTTTATCTCCAATTTCTGCTAGAAAAATGGTTACAAAAGTCGTACCGAAAACTACTAGCGCTGATTGCTGCTTTTGAGGACTATCGGCAATTACAGGCCGAACCAAGGGAGCGATCGCAGGAGTTAAGTTAAAATCATTGCTGTCTTCCAGTTCTAGCTCGATCTCAGTGTGAGATATGCCAGAAATATCCAAAGGTGCAGAATCAAGTTTCACAAGCAGTAGTTTTGGTTTCTAGGGTGTTTTCATATTTCTATCATTTTCTCAGATTTTTGTCATAAATTGCAATCTCACACAAAAAAAGCAGAGTTGGATGTCAAAGGCCGACAGCTTGGTCGAAGCGTAGTATTTCTAAACTGCGATCGCCATAAACTCCTTCTATTTGCTGGCGACAGCAGTCAATAGCAAAATCGTTGACTTCTTCTGGTTCAACCCCATACATATCTTGAAACACTTCTGATTCCACACGGCAGAAGCGCGGACGATTGGGGTAGATGCGACATTCTCGCGTGGTATGGTCGAAATTAACGCACCATCCCCCTTCGCCTACCATGCTGAGGTAAAGTTCTAGTTCTGGTGGAGAGAGGTACTCTTCCAAGTCTGGACGCTCTGCTGGATCGAGATTACAACAGGCTCCACATTGCTTTACACATTGCCAAGTTGACATTTTGGATTAGGGATTGAAGAAGGGAATAGAGAACAGGGAATAGGGTACAGATTATTCCCTGTTCCCTATTCCCAATCCCTCTATTTTACGTTTTTATATCTTTTCTTATAATTTTGTTAAGTAAATTAAATCTAACAGTCCATAGCCATATATGATCGATTTCGGGTTTTCTAATTTAAGTTATTGAATTTTTTAAGACTATTGGCAGGAGAAAAGGAAAAATGTTTGACGCTGTGTCTGACTTGTTTAACGCTTTTACCAGTATCAATTGGGAAGTTATTTTCCAATTGTTGTCCGTGGCGCTCATCGTGATTGCTGGCCCAGCAGTAATCTTTGTGCTGGCATTTCGCAACGGCAACTTATAAGAGTGCTGAGTGCTGACTAAGGAGTTAACAGTTAAGAGTTAGGAGTGAGAAGTTAATAAAGAATTCATAACTCATAACTCATAACTCAGCACTCAGTACTGATAACGCCTGAAGGGCAGCTTGGATAATATTGTCATACTGTGGTTGAGAAATATTAACTTCTTTAGCGTTTTGACGATTAGTGCCCAGCAAACCAATTATATGTCCTGGCTGGATGGCTAAGACTTTACCTTCAGAATTTCTAATTCTTAATTCTGCTTCAATACCGTTTTTATAGAAACCACAAGTATATTGTCGCTGGTTGTATTCAAATGTGATGCTTGACTGGATAGGTGGCGAAGCAAAAAATTGTTGAATCTGAGTTGGCATTCTGACTCCGATTAACTCTAGCTCAATGCTAGTGTTACCGTTAAAGTAATTTTCTCGCAGTTTATAAGCGATATCCACTCGCGGTGGTAAACGGAAGTAGTCGCCCCAACGCCAAGCGATCACTTTAATTCTATATTCCTGATTCTCAACAGTTTGGGCAACGGTCAGTTTGATGTGACCCTTACCAACAATTTTTTGCTCAACCACTTGAACATTAGGTGTCCAGAAAACTGGATCGGGGTTGTCCATACCGCAGGGATGTAGAGCATTAAGCTGTTGATAAAGCTGTTGATTGATGTGATTGAGGTTGACTTCGGCATCAATTTTCAGCAGAGGCTTGAGATGCTGGGGTTCAAGACACTGGTTAGCAAACTCAATCAAACGCGATCGCAACATCTGTAAATTCTCTGCTGGTAGAGAGAATCCCCCGGCTGCTTTGTGTCCGCCAAATTTCCCTAGTAAATCGTGACAATATTCCAAAGCTTCAAACACATGAAACTCTGGAATTGAGCGTGCAGAACCGCGTATATGTCCCTCATCTTCATAAGTCCCAATAAATACAGGAACACCGTAGCGTTCCACCAAACGAGAGGCGACAATCCCAATAACGCCATGATGCCAATTGGGTTGAACAACAATTAATACACGGTCTTTATGTAGAGACGCAACAAATTCCGTCTCTACATAAGCGATCGCTTCTTGTTCAATTTGCTGACACATTTCCTGGCGAGAGGCGTTGACTTGTTCGCACTGCATTGCTCTTTCCAGTGCCACCCCCATATCATCTGTAGTCAGCAATTCAATTACAGTCTGGGGATTACCAATCCGACCTATAGCATTAATTCGTGGCCCCAAGCGAAACCCAATATCTTCAGGCTTAAGCGATTTTGGATTTTGAATTTTGGATTTTGGATTGGCAATTTTCTCCTCTGCTCCCCTGCTCCCCTGCTCCCCTGCTCCCTCATCTCTCGCCTGCACGCCGCCTACCTGAATCAACGCCTGTATTCCAGGTAAGTGGGATTTGGGTAAATGCTGTAAACCACGTTTTACCCAGCGACGATTTACGCCAGTTAAGGGGGCTAAATCTGCGATTGTTCCCAGTGTAAATAATGCTAGCATCGGTTGGATCAAGCCCTTAGTCTGGCCTAGCTGTTGTGCTAGAGAAACTGCCAAAATGTAGGCAACACCAACACCAGCAACACCCCGATAAGGCGAGGATTCAGCTATCAATTTAGGGTTGAGGATAGCGTTAGCTGGCGGCAATTTTTGGGGGATATCATGATGATCGGTGATAATCACTGCTAAACCAAGTTCTCTAGCTCTCGCTACTGGTTCAAACGCAGAGATACCATTATCGACTGTGAGAATTAATCCCACACCTTCACTGTGAAATTCTTCAACTATGCGTTTATTGATACCGTAACCTTCGTGCATCCGGCTGGGGATAGCATAATCTACTTGTGCGCCTAAAGTGCGGAGACTACGCAAAAGTAGAGCAGTGCTGGTCATTCCATCAGCATCGTAATCACCACAAATAGCAATTTTTGTTTGAGAAGCGATCGCATTTTCCAACAATTCCAAACTTATCGCCAAATCTGGGAAATCTTCTAACGGCGAAGGTAAGATTAAAGACTCTGGATTTAAAAATGCTTGTACCTGTTCTGGTGTTTCCATACCCCGATTAATCAATAACTGGCTGACAATCGGTGAAAGATTTGTCAAAACCGCTAACTTTTGGGCAAATTCTGGTTTCTGTGGATAGATTTGCCAGCGCTGATCGGGTAAGCGCCTGCTAGGTTTTGATAGCTCAGATACAGGTCGGTGTAGCACAATACAAGTCAGGAGTTATTAGTTAGGAGTGTTGAATTTAAAATTTTTTCTTAACTTATAACTAATAACATTATTTGCTATCTAAAACACGTTTATTCTGCCATCATCCATAATATATAACGAGCGATCGCCCGGAGAGCGCCAAGTCGGACGGAGTTCTAGCCGCAATGTACCAAAGTTAAGTTTAGAGACAATTGCTTGTAGTGATAAACCTGTTTCGCTCCAAAATATCAGAGATGTATTTGGTTCTGTACCTTCTATTTGTCCTAAATTTAATTTCTGCCCTGGACTTAGGGATATTGCATCAGTCCCAGAGGGTTTTTGAATTTTGATCGGGTTAGGTGTGCTATTTACAACTTCAACTCGGATGTGTTGCCCAGGTGTAAACTGAATTGGGTGCGACCCACACTTAGAGGCACAAGTTCGAGCGAAAGTGGCACTAGGATTATTAATTGATGCAACTAGAATGGTAGCTGCAAGTAAAGCAAATGACATAGGTTTAAACATAATACACAGTATAAGTACTAAACTGAAATATTACTTCAATTTAGTACTATTAAGCCTCAGCATATTTTCCAGAATTAAGCTAAATGCAAAGTCATCATTCTTCGATAAGCGATTTAATTGTGATTTAGCCAGTCGTCGAGTTGTTGTTGAGTCACTACTGGAGCGATCGCTTCGCTATGCTAGTTGGACTGGTGTAAGCCATAATCAAGACAGAATTAGGAATCAGGAACACAGAAGTGAATCATGCACATCCTATCCCTTCATTATCCCGATGATTTGCTTATTACCTCCGGTAAATCACCCCAAGCGTTAGAAGCAGAACTCACATTTTTGCTTGCAGTCAAACTATTTGAGCTACGCAGACTATCGCTTGGTAAAGCCGCCGCCTTTTGCAGCATGAACAAACCGCAGTTCATGTACGAACTAGGACGTTTGCAAATCCCTGTTATCAACTTGGATGATGACCAGATCGCCGACGAATTGCGCGATGATTAACTCTGTCATCGTTGCCGATAGCAGCCCTCTCATTTCCTTGGCAATTATCGCGCAACTGGAACTTTTACCCCAACTTTATCAGCGAATATTACTTCCCACAGCCGTATGGGATGAAGTAACAATCCAAGGTGTAGGTTTACCTGGCGCACAAGCCGTCAGTCAGTTAACTTGGTTGGAAATTCAGGCCCCTGAAGCCCTGATATTAGAACCATTATCAATCCTAGTCGATCGTGGAGAAGCTGAAGCTATTGCCTTGGCTCAGTCCACTCCAGATAGTACGGTACTTTTGGATGATGCTCAAGCACGAAGGGTTGCAGAACGCTTAGGAATTCGCCGGATAGGTACTCTTGGCATTTTGCGTAAGGCGAAAAAAGCAGGCTTGATTGTTGAACTTAAAGTATATATTGAGAAGTTACGCACCAATGGAATTTATATCCGACCTAGCCTCATTGATGCAGTGCTACGGGATGTCGGAGAAATAGATTAATCGCGGGTTCAGATAAAACTCAAACAAAATTTTTTGAGTGTTATGCAGCATAGTGTGACTCTTCTACGCATTATAGATTGAGTCTGTAGTGCGATCGCTATTTTCGTGAGTCTGGTATCACAAAACAAAACCCTGTACAAAATTTACCTTATTGTACAAGGTTATCTATTATCCTAAATACTTAGGATAAGCTCTTTAACCGAAGCGTCCACTGATATAATCCTCAGCTTCTTTGGTTTGAGGAGAACTGAACATTTGCGCTGTCGGATTAAACTCAACTAATTTGCCGCGGCGTTTACCATGCTCGTCAATTTCTGTATTGAAGAAAGCCGTGTAATCTGCCACTCTAGAAGCTTGCTGCATATTGTGTGTCACCATAATGATGGTGTATTGTTCCTTGAGTTCTAAGCAGAGTTCTTCTACTTGGCGGCTAGAAATTGGGTCGAGAGCAGAACATGGTTCATCCATCAATAATACATCTGGCTTCATGGCGATCGCACGCGCAATACAAAGTCGTTGCTGTTGTCCGCCAGATAATGCAGTTCCCTTCTCTTTGAGTTTGTCTTTGACTTCATCCCAGATAGCAGCGCGTCTGAGAGAATCTTCCACCAATTCATCAATGTTACCTTTATAACCGTTAGCCCGCGGCCCAAAGGAAATATTTTCGTATATTGACTTGGGGAAAGGATTCGGTCTTTGAAAAACCATTCCGACTTGGCGGCGTAATTTTACAGAATTGATCTTCGGATCGTAAATATTGCGATCGCGATAATTCAGTCTACCCTCAACTTTAGCTCCAGGGATTAAATCATTCATCCGATTGAAGCAACGCAGTAAGGTACTTTTACCACACCCTGAAGGCCCAATAAAAGCAATAATTTGTTTTTCAGGAATCTTTAAATATACATCTAAAAGTGCCAGAAATCCTCCATACAATACCTTTACACCTTCAACACTAAAGACGCTCTTATCTTGGTCGATTGTGGCACTATCTGATTTACTTCTACTATTGCTATAAGTCATTTGGTTGAACTCCAATATCTGTGAATCTATCCAAATTAGATATTTAATTACCTAATTTATTGAGAAGCGTTGTCGAATATAAATTGCAACACCATTTAAAGCTAAAATCAAAATTAACAACGCAATAATTGTGGCTGCTGCTGCACTAGCAAAACCCGGTTCGGGACGAGTTATATAACTGTAAATTTGAATGGGTAATGCCATAAATCTCTGAAACAAACCAGGGTTAAAGGTGAGAAAACCCACAGCACCGACAACAATCAGAGAAGCTGCATCACCTATAGCGCGCGATATAGAGATAATCACCCCCGTCAGAATACCGGGAACAGCATAAGGTATGACATGATTGCTAATAGTTCGCCATTTTGTGACACCTAATCCGTAAGAAGCATTTCTCAGAGAATCTGGAACAGCGCGAATTGCTTCTCTAGCTGTCACAATAATTACTGGTAAAGACAACAAAGATAAAGTCAATGCACCGGAAATCAAAGCAGGGCCAAACCCAAGCAGATAATTGAAAACCCCTAAACCCAGCAATCCATAGACGATAGAAGGTACACCCGCCAGATTACTGATATTAATCTCAATAATCGCTGTCCACCAAGCTTTAGGTGCATACTCTTCTAGATATAAAGCTGCTCCGACACCAACAGGGACAGTAACTAAAATCACAACCAACCCTAAAAGAATGCTGCTGACAATTGCAGGACGGATACCACCTTGGTCAGGAAAACGAGAAGGAGTTTCTGTGAGAAAGCCGGGTGATAAAAATCTGCCTAATCCGTCTTTCAAAATATCAAAAAGTAGCAACGCTAGGACAAATAAACCAATCAGCAATCCTAACAAAAAAAGTACTTCAAATACTTTCCCTAATGTCTCTCTACTTTCAACATTATTGGTAAATTCTGCCGCCGAATCGAGAGAATCATCTTGTTGATAACTTGTAGCCATATCTATTTAGTCGTATTTTTCTTTAAAGCGATTAGCAATCCAGAAACTCACAATATTCAAAGCAAGGGTAAGTAGAAATAAAACAGCGCCTACAGCATATAATGTTTTGAAATTGAGGCTACCGCGTGGACTATCTCCACCAGAAATTTGTGCCATGTAGGCTGTCATTGTTTCTACTGATTCGGCAAAGTTGATAGTTAGTCTTGGTTGCTGTCCGGCGGCGATGAGGACAGTCATTGTTTCACCCACAGCTCGAGAAATACCCAAAATAATCGAGGCGATGATTCCAGAAAGTGCGGCTGGTAGAACTACTTTAAAAATGGTTTCCAGTTTAGTAATACCTAAAGCATAAGATCCTTCTCGCAAAGAACGTGGAACTGCTCGGATGGCATCTAAGCTGATAGAACCAACGGTAGGAGTAATCATTATCCCCATCATCAATCCCGCACTCAAAGCGTTGAATATTTCCAGAGGGATAACATTTCGCAGTAATGGTGTTAGGAACAACAGAGCAAAGTAACCATATACTACTGTAGGTACTCCTGCCAAAAGTTCCACTGCCGGACGTAAAATAGCTGCTACTTTGGGTTGAGCATACTCACTTAAATAAATCGCAGAAGATAAACCTAGAGGAATAGCAACCGCCATTGCAATAGCTGTAGTTAAAAAAGTGCCATTAATTAAGGGCCAAATGCCAAAATGTTTCTCTGCAAATAGAGGTGTCCATTTAGTATCAAGAAAGAATTTGGCAAAGGAAACTTCTTGGAAAAAACTGAATGTCTCCTGAAAGATAATTACGACAATACCAAAAGTAGTCAAAACCGAAACTAAAGCACAAGCAAATAAAATTACCGCAACAATCTTTTCAGATATATCTTCAGATGGATTTTTATCCAGACAGTCTCTGGATTGTAGATAAAGACCATCTTGAGAATTAGTATTTTGCATAAACAATTAATTTCTCACTAAAATTAAACTACTATGCCTGAGACTTTATTTAAATAAAGTTTGTGATCGGTTCACCTGGTTTTGCTTTTTTAAACTTTGTCCCAGTTTCACCAGTAGCAAATTTTTGTTTGACTTTAAGGTAAGCTTCATCAGGTAATGCTACATAACCTACACTATCTACCCACTTCCAAGAATTTTCTAGATAAAAATCTACAAATTCTTTGACTGCTGGCTTAGTATCTAAAGATTTTTTGCTGACATAGATGAAGAGAGGACGAGACAAAGGTGTATAGATATTTTTAATTACATTATCCACTGGAACTGGTTTTTCACACTTTCCAGTAAGACTTTCTACAGCAACTAAATTCAGTTTTTCTTGATTTTGAATGTAGTAAGATATCCCAACATAACCCAAGGCTGTTACATCACCTGACACTCCTTGTACGAGAAGGTTTTGATTTTGAGTGGCAGTGTAGTCTGTACGGCCATTCTTGGCTTTGCCAGTCACAGCTTGAGTCATATAATCGAATGTTCCCGTATCAGAAGATGGAGCATATAGCTTTAGCTTTTCGTTAGGAAACTTGGGATTAACTTGATTCCATGCCAATATTTTCCCGTCGGATTTGCCGCCCCAAATCTTGCCTAGTTCCTTAATAGTTAGACATTTGGCAAAGTTATTTTTACGGTTGGCAATCACGGCGATGCCATCTAAAGCTACAGGCAACTCAACAAAGTTAATATTTTTACTTTGACATTTTTTGATTTCTTCATCTCTAATGGTGCGAGAAGCACCAGCTATATCAATATCGCCATTACAAAATTTACTGAAACCACCGCCAGTGCCACTTGAGGCAACGCTAACTTGAGCCTCAGGTTTAACTTTACCGTATTCTTCTGCAACTGCTAAAGAAATAGGAAAGCCTACAGCTGCACCATCAATACTCACTTGACTTTTCAATTCTTGCCCACCGTTACAACCACTGATACTGCTGGCAACAAGCATTAAAGATGTTAGGAAAAAGCTATCCTTAAATCGGCTACGAAAGCTCATAAAATTATCAATTTAAAAATGACTGTGAATTACTTATGCTTGGCTATCTGCAAATAAAGAATGTTGCATTAAAAAATACATATCATGCTTTGTTTGCAGCTTGCACTTTGTCAAAAATTGCTCCATCTCCAAAAAACTTTTTTTGAATAATATCCCAGCCACCTAAATCTTGAGATGTGAATAAAGTTTTAATTGGTGGATGTTGTGATGCTACTTCTTGGCTAACGGTGGGATTAACAGGACGATATTGTAATTTGGCGAACTCTCGTTGAGCTTCTGTAGAGTAAAGAAAATCAACAAATGCTTGTGCAACTTCTCTTGTACTGTGTTTATCGACGTTTTTATCAACTACTGCCACAGGATTATCAATAGAAATATTGACTTGGGGTACAACATAAGGCAACTTCGTCCCATTTTGTCCTGCCAAAATTACCTCATTTTCGTAGTTAATTAAAACATCCCCCTCACCTTTTTGGAAGAATAAATTGCTAGCCTCACGGGCATCTTTCGTTAGAGTCGGGATATTTTTATAAACTTTGGTGACATAATCTAGCGCTGTGGCTTCGTCACCACCTGTTAGACTCACCGAACCCCAGAAAGCCAAGAATTCCCAAATAGCAATACCAGAAGTTTTTGGGTTGGCGGCAATCACTTTCACGCCATCTTTTGCTAAGTCTGCCCAAGTATTGATACCTTTAGGATTGCCTTCACGGGTGACGATCGCAGCAACCGATTTACTAACAATACCATTTCTGGGAGCTTCGGTTTCCCAACCTGATTTAATCAAACCTGCTTGTTGAATTTTGCTGACATCCAAGGGAAGTGCTAAGTGTACTATATCTGCTTCTTGCGAACCGTTAATGACAGCAGCCGCTTGAGCGCCAGAACCTCCATAACTTTGCTCAAATGTAACGTTTTGGTTGTGTTCTTGCTTCCACTTTTCGATAAATTTGGGAATTATCTGGTCATGAGCGGCTTTGGTGACAGAGAAAGATACAAGTTTTAGCTTAACATCATTTTTGCTAGCTGAACTGCTTCCAGAACAGGAGGCAACTGCTATACTCAAAAAAATACTTGCTAAAAACAGACTCACAAAGCTTTGTACACTGCGTCCATTCAACCAACTTTTAATTGCGTGTTGATACCGGAGTTGTATACTCTGCAAAGCTTTGATGACATAAGCCTGTATTCCTTCACTTAGAAATTTACTTAATTGTGTCGGTTGTTGCGACTTGCTCATTAGAATCACCCCTAAATCTACGGTATTTCTACACGGATACCGTGATTATGAGAATTATAGGGTATATAGAATAATATTTATCATCTGGATTAATTTTTTTTTTACTCAATGAGTAATTTACGATCAAAAGTAGCAAATAAATCTGATTTACCAACGCATTTCAGAAGACAGTTTTTTTGCTGGAAAGCAAAACAATCTGATTGCATACATAATATTTGCTGAAAATATGTGATTATTAATACAAAACAATAATGGAGGCTCGATATCTTAACTGATTAACTGATGTAGCGTAGACGTGTAGCTATTGGTCGCCAGACATCGCCCCTATTATGAGAACATATAATCAAGCAATAAGGTTTAGGCACCCACCAACTGAGTCAGGCGTTTCAATATACGTGACACGTCGTACAATTCATTTCCAGGGTTACGCATCAAAAAACCCTTTGATAAAGCATAACGTGGTGGATTTCCTTTCACTAATTTAACGAAAATAAACTCGCTTCCCGTGGCAATCATACCAAAACTAGGTTGATCGTTATCTTGATTTCCTAATAGATAAGCAAGAATTTGTGCGAGTCCTTGTTCTACTGAAAACGAAGCTCTTTTAGACTCAATAATCATTAGCCAAAATTGCTCTTTTAAAACTAAGGTATCTATTCTACCTTTGATAATTACATCTTCATCTGGCACAGCAATATCTATAGATTCTTCTGATTTTACATAATACGGAGCTAGATAAAAATCCCCAATAAAAAGCAATGGGTCTACAACTGCCATTCTGACTACATCTTCTAGTAAAGGTGGGTAATCAAGAAGATTAAAATAACCCGTTTTTACCTTATCTAAAAGTTGTTTATCTAAATCATTAATTTCTGGTAAATCTTCTTGCCATTCCCAAAAGAATGAGCCATCCAAAACTAACTCAATACTAAAGTTATCAATTAAATAACGTCAGTCGATGACTTTTGCTGGGATTGTTTGCGTCATATATTTTGGAGAGTGGAAAATAGGGCTTACACAAAATACCTCTATAACTCTGATTTCTCCGTGCCCTTTGCGCCTCTGCGGTTTGTTATTCCATAATAATTGTTAATTACAAATTATTTTATCCTACTCATTAGTTGCTGCTTCCAGCCAAACTTCCACTTCATCTGCTAGCAACTTTTGTGCTGCATCCATCATTGAAGTTGCGATATCTTTAAGGTCTTCGCGGTTATTCAAGTAAGTTTTTAAAGCTTCCATTGGGTCGATGCTACTACTTGCGCTCAATTCAGGAATTCGGGGTCTGGCTAATTGACTGACTAATTCTGCTTGAATGGTGTAGGTATGAGCGGGACTTAAAGCACTATGTAGAGAAGAACTATCAATTAAATCCATCTGTTCGGAGCGGAGTTTGTAAATTAGCCGCACTACAGCATCTTGAATATCATACTTGGCGATCGCTTTGATTAACACCGCTTGCGGATCGTCTGCTTTTGAGACATCAACTTCAATGGTGCGGAAAGTCCGAACTGTTAAAGGGCAAAATTCCCACTCAACGCTTCCCCGCTCCAGTTCTATCATCACATAGCCTTTGTCTTCTTTTTCTTCACTAAAATCTACCCGCTCAATACTCCCTGGATAAATCACCGGCGGGTTGTTAGATTTATTCAGATTTTGGTGGCGGTGGACGTGTCCCAATGCTACATAATCAAAACAAGGTCGCGTCAGCAAAGATAAGGGCAGAGTAAAGCCTTTACCCACCGCTAAAAATCTTTCTGCGCCCAAGCTAGCATTGTCAGCCATCAAGTGAGCCAAAAGGATAGTAGGTACATCTGGGTCAAGACGGCGAACTTCCCCTTCTAAAACAACTCGCAGACGTTCCGTTAATAGTTGGTTGACTTCAGCCAAAGATAAACCTTCAGTCTCTTGGCGAGTCATCAAGGTGGAACGGGTTAGCCAAGGCAGGGTAATTACTTGCACTTTGCCATTACGGGTTTCGATACAGTGCGTAGTTAATGTATCACCAACAACAAACCCTGGCACTCCCAAAGTGCGGTAAATATTTAAACTCGCTCCTCCCTGTCCTTGGGAATGTTGGTCGTGGTTGCCTACCAACAGCACTGTCGGAATATTGGCATCCATCAGACGGCGAAACTGGCTAGCAAACGCTTGTTGTACATAAGGCGGTGGTGTAGCATCCGGGAAAGCATCGCCACCAAATATCACCATATCAACGGCATCTGTCAGCGCTCGGTCAATACATATAGATAGAGTATTGACAAAATCCTCCAACCGTGTATTTAATCCCGTTTCTGGATTAATTCGTCCGTGGGAAAAGCCGCTTCCCATGTGGATATCGGAGAGATGGAGGATTTTAATCATATTTGTCCTTTGTTCTTAGTCATTTGTCCTTTGTCTAATACTAATTACAAATGACTAAATGAGTCCTTAACCGTTTGTCCTTTGTCATTTTTGACCAATGACTAATGACTAATGACAAATGACCAATGACTAAATATGAATTCCACATTCTGTTTTTTCACTTCCCCGCCAGCGTCCGGCGCGTTCGTCTTCGCCTTCGCCTACTTTGGTGGTAATCGGTTGGTCGCCGATGCTGGGATAACCTTGGTCGTGGAGGGGGTTGTAGATGACTCCATGTTCAGCTACGTAAACCCAACTATCTTGGCGTGTCCAAGTAGCTATGGGATTTACTTTCAGCCGACCTTTATTATCAAATTCAAATATGGGCATATTTGCACGGGTTACTGCTTGGTCACGGCGGCGACCGGTAATCCAAGCAACGCTGTTGAGTTCGTCTAAACCCCGTAATAATGGTTCGATTTTTGTAATATTGTGGAATTGGGCAATATCCGTGTCCCAAAGTTTATCGCCGTATTTGGCTTCAAAGGCTTCGCGGGTGTCTACGTCTGGAGTTTTGAAAGTTTGCAAATCCAGATTATAGATTTGTTTGGCTTTGGCAACTAATTCTAGGCTTTCAGGGAAGTGGTGCAAAGTGTCGAGAAAGATTACAGGAACGGGATGCTTCAGTTCGCTGTAAAGAATATGGGTAATTATCATGTCATCCACGTTAAAGGCGCTTGTTTGCACCAGTCCCGTTGGGATATTCTCTATAGACCATGCCAGTATGTCTTTGGGTGTGGCAGTTTCAAATTGCTCATTTAATTTTTCTAAGTCAAAAGCGATCGCTTGATTTCTAGATGCCGTGGAGACTGTCATGATAATCTTCTATTCAAATATTTTCTACCTTGATTAATATCGATCTTACTGCATCAAGACACGTATTCCGCTCGGAGATAAGGTAATTATTTTGGGTGGAAATTACTACATTTTGAAAATGGGGAATGGGACAAGAAAATAACTACGCCATTTACTTAATATAAATTATACAAAAGTGTTTGTGATAGTTTTTATTAAGAAACTTTACGGTAATTTAAGTTTTGCATTAGTTTTATAGATATTTATACTGATTTTGATATGGTTAAGGAACTATTAATAAAAGGGATTTTACTTAAATGAACAACGCAAAATTCAGCAATCCATTAGGTCAGTCTATAATTATGGGCGTTTTAATGATGTTAACCAGCGTTGGGGTTATTACAATCATGAACTTTTTCTAAGATTTAAGATTTCTCATTTTAGAAATAAGACTTCACATAGTCCCGCTCAAAACTGAGTGGGACTTTTACTTTTTTCATCCAGATCGATCGGTGTGTATTAATTTTCTGCTATCACTTTCGGCAGAAAATAATCCAAAAGCCGTGTTATTACGTAGTTTTGCACTCAGAAAATTTAGAATAGGGATGCGATCGCTATTTCTTTATTTCCTTGAACTTAGTGCCCGACTGGCGCTTTCACTCCTGCACCGCCTTTACCCAAAAATAGCAACAGAGGTAATGAGCAAAGAAACCCTATCCCTACCACTCGAAAGCAATCTGCGTAAGATAAAACCGCAGCTTGAATATCTACTGTTTGACTTAATAAAGCTAGTGCTTGTTGTTGTGCTGTTGCCGCATCCATACCTTGGCTTTGAAGTGCCCCATTGAGTAAGTCAAGACGTTGATTGGTTTCTGGGTCATAAGGGCTAAGTTTTGCTAATAAGATAGCTCGATGAAAAGTCTGTCTTTGGTCAAGCAGAGTAGTAAGTAGGGCAATGCCAATACTACCACCTAGTTGTCGAGTCAGGTTGTAGAAACCAGAACCAGCAGAAATATCTTTTTTGGGTAGCGGGCCTAAAACTGCCAAACTCAAAGGGAGAAACATAAATACAGTAAAAGCTCCGCGCCATACCAATGGCCAAAATAAATCGTCTGTGCCGCTTTGTGGAGTAATTGCTGCCAATTGAAACATGACTCCAGATGAGCCGACAGCGCCGATCGCAATTAAAAATCGGGCATCAACTATACTAGTCAGTTTGCCTAATAAAACCATCCCGATCGCAGACGCTAAAGCCCCAGGTGCTAATAATAGTCCTGTTTGTGTTGCCGTAAATTGCAGCACGCTCTGAGCAAATATCGGCACAGCAAACAGTGCGCCATAAAGCCCCATACCCACCACTGCTGAAAGAACGCTTCCCGCAGCTAAAGAACGGTGGCGCAAAACTCTCAAATCCACAGCCGGGTGATCTGTTTTCAGTTCTCGCCAAATAAACAACCCCAAGCCGATAATACCGAGGATAGTCAGAGAGACGATGAAATTAGAGGAAAACCAGTCGTCTGTTTCCCCTTCTTCTAATACAGTTTGTATGCTACCCACGGCCACGATTAAAAAGCCAATTCCCCACCAATCAACAGCTTGGTTCTTTGTATCGCTCTTATCCTTATTTTTTGGCAAAAACGCCAAAGACATCAGGACTGCAACGATCCCAAAGGGAATGTTGACAAAGAAAATCCAGCGCCAGCCTAAACCATCTACTAAAAATCCTCCTAAGGTTGGGCCAATTGCTGGCCCAGCAATTACACCCACGCCAAAAACTGCTTGGGCCAAACCTTGTTCAGCTGGGGGAAAAGTCTCAAATAAAATCGCTTGGGCTTTCGCTAGCAATCCGCCACCGCATAAACCTTGAAGAATTCGAGCCGCAATCAACATCGGTAGATTGAAGGACAGCCCACATAAAATAGAGGAAATCGTAAAACCAACTAGCGAGAAGATAAAGTAGGTTTTACGCCCAAAGTAATCTCCCAACCATGCAGATAAGGGAATTAAGACGACGTTAGCGATCGCATATCCGCTAACTACCCAACCCACTTCACTGACAGTTGCACCCAAGGTAGCTTGGATATCAGTGAGAGCAACGTTAACAATACTAGTATCAATTACTTCTAATATTGCACCAAGAGAAGCCGTAAATGCGATCGCCCACTTCAATGGCCCGTGGACATAACCAAATTGGTCAAAACTAGAACCTTTAATGTTGATAGCCATTATTTAGCACAAATAATATTTGGGAGATGTCAAGCAATGCCAAAGCTAAAATTAAGTATTGTATATATACGCTACGGTAGCGTATCATATAAAAACGGTCAAGAGAGTTTTTTCTGAAAAGTGGCAGAAATACCTATGCTAAAGATGGATGGTCATTAGCTGCTGTTTTAGTGTGTGAGAATTGGGTTATAAAGCTTATTTGTTTCCCAGAAGCGATGTTCTCTGCCCAACAGTGGAGTAAATGACCAAAAAGATATTGCTTGGGGATGATATTTTTATGAGTAAGCAAATCAACAGCACCTCTGGACGCCCACGCAGCATCCACGCCGACCAAGCGATTCTGCAAGCAACTTTGGATCTGCTTGCAGAGGTAGGATATGAAAGCATGAGTATAGAAGCGATCGCTTCTCGTGCTGGAGTTGGTAAAACAACCATCTATCGGCGTTATACTTCCAAAGAAGAACTAGTTGCAGACGCGATCGAAAGTCTCAGAGATGATTTAGCGATCCCCGATACCGACAGCTTTTGGGGAGACATGGATATCCTGATTAAGAATGCCGCCAAAAAAATAGATAGTCCCCTTGGTCGTCAGACACTTGCACTGATTATTAGTACAGCGTCTAGCAATCCTCAGTTTGCCGAGGTTTACTGGACAAAATATACAAAACTCAGACGTGAAGCCTTTTCTAAAATACTTAAACGTGCCAAGTCCAGAGGCGAAATTCACAAGGACGCAGACGTAGACTTAATTATCGACCTTGTAAGCGGTTCACTATATTATGCACTGATCTTCAAACCCACAACCGAGCCAGTAGAAGCATACATGCGCCGCACCATGAATCTTCTCCTCAAAGGCATTGAGAGTGGGGAATAGAGAGACAAGGGAGACAAGAAAGACAAAGAGAATAACCAATCCCAAATCCCAAATCCCAAATCCCCAGTCCCAAATCCCCAGTCCCCAGTCCCCATTTCCAACTTGTTGCAAAAATAACTTTTCATCATCGGTCATAAATGAGATGATGGAGAAATTAGAGAAAAAGGTGAACAATTGTTATTTTTCTCCTTCCACTTCTGGTTGCAGAATGGCATCACAGTATTGAATGAGAGTTGTCAAGCGATCGCTAATCGTTTGAAGTCTCGTTTGTACAGTAGATGCTTGCCGCGCTCCTTGCAAAAACATCACATCTATTTCCAACAGGCGCAATTGCTTGCTCATCTCCGTTTGATAAGACTGCACTCGCCAGTTTTCATCAGCCAAAGGCACAATCTGTTGCCCGAAAAATTGCTGCAACGTGGCTACACGCTGCCGCAGTTCTGGCGTAGCGATTTGGGTAGTTGTGGCATCGGAGCGTAATTGCTCTAACAAAGTTACGAATGCCAGATATTTCTCACGGTTTAAAGACATCCAGTGCTAGTTAAGATAGTATTAATGTCAAGTAATTTTTCTTCTACAATAAACTTTCTTAAAGACTTATCAGCACTAAAAGCCTCAAATCGTAATTTGGGGCTTTATTTGCCATCAATGGATTTTCTTTAACGATCCTTGAAATTCAAACTGGATGACTACCACTGGCAATTGGAGAATCGTCCTTACACTGCTTTTTCCAACCCGTCTTTGGGCAACAGCATCTTTATCAGGGCGATGCTGCTAGTTTTATTTATCATTCACTTATCTACCGATCCATTCAAACCCAAATTGTATGAGCAGTATAGCGATAAATTCATCAGTTGACCTTGCCATTCCCGAATGGTTAAAAAAATGTTTGAAGGAGTCATCGACAAGTAACGGCGCAGCAGAAGATGACCGAAGGCATCATGATGCAGTCTTAATTGGTCGGGCATTTGAATTTGCTTACCAACTGCATGAAGGTCAATATCGCAAATCGGGAGAACCATACATTGCTCATCCCATCGCTGTGGCTGAATTGTTGCGTGACTTGGGAGGCAGTGCTGCTATGATAGCAGCTGGATTTCTCCATGATGTCGTTGAAGATACAGAAGTTACAAGTCAAGAAATAGAAGAACGCTTTGGCCCAGAAGTGCGGCAATTGGTCGAAGGTGTCACCAAGCTTTCTAAAATCAATTTCACCAGCAAAACCGAAAGCCAAGCCGAAAACTTCCGGCGGATGTTTTTGGCAATGGCGCAAGATATTCGGGTAATTGTGGTGAAATTGGCAGATCGTTTGCATAATATGCGAACTTTACAATATATGTCAGAGGCCAGCCGCCGCCGCAGTGCCCAGGAAACGCGAGATATATTCGCACCCTTAGCCAATCGCTTGGGGATTTGGCGAATTAAATGGGAACTGGAAGATTTGGCTTTTAAGTATTTGGAACCGGAAGCTTACCGCCAAATGCAAGAGCATGTCTCTGAAAAACGCACGGCGCGAGAAGAGAAGTTGGTTAGAGCTACGAATATGTTGCAAGAGCGTTTGCAGCAAGCTGGAATCCACTTTCAGGAGATTAGCGGTCGTCCCAAGCACCTTTATAGCATTTACCAAAAAATGCACCGCCAGCAAAAGGAATTTCATGAAATTTACGATTTGGCAGCGCTGCGAATAATTGTTCAAACCAATGAAGAATGCTATCGGGCGTTGGCGGTGGTTCATGATGCTTTTCGCCCAATTCCTGGGAGATTTAAAGACTACATTGGACTGCCAAAACCTAACCGTTACCAGTCGTTGCATACTGGGGTGATTGGATTAACTGGCCGTCCTTTAGAAGTGCAAATTCGGACAATCGAAATGCATCATATCGCCGAGTATGGGATTGCCGCTCATTGGAAGTATAAAGAAACAGGTGGTTCTAGCATTAGCCATTTGACAGCGACAGATGACAAGTTTACTTGGCTGCGGCAACTGCTAGAATGGCAAACCGATCTTAAGGATGCCCAAGAATATCTTGATAGCGTCAAAGATAATCTATTTGAAGATGATGTCTATGTCTTCACCCCTAAGGGGGATGTTGTGCCTTTAAGTCCCGGTGCTACTACTGTAGATTTTGCTTATCGCATTCATACAGAAGTCGGAAACCACTGTTCAGGAGCGCGGGTGAATGGGCGAATGGTGCCATTGTCAACGCGGCTGCACAATGGCGATATTGTAGAAGTTCTCACCCAAAAGAACTGCCATCCGAGTTTAGATTGGTTGAACTTTGTCAGAACTTCGGCAGCGAAATATCGGATAAAACAATGGTACAAGCGATCGCGCCGGGAAGAAAATGTCGCCCGTGGACGGGAGCTGTTAGAAAAGGAACTGGGTAAAACTGGTTTTGATAGTCTGCTGAAGTCGGATGCGATGCAAATTGTCGCTGAAAAGTGTAACTATCACAGCGTAGAAGATTTACTTGCCGGTTTAGGTTACGGAGAAATTACGTTGAACCTAGTGCTAAATCGCTGGCGAGAAGTAGCGAAGGGGCAACAACCAGTTGCCACTGTGTCACCATTTATCCCCAAAGAACCAGCGACATCAAAAGCTTTGCGAGATGCACCTCCAACTACTTCACGCTCCACAGATTCGCCAATTATTGGGGTAGAGGGATTGGTATATTATTTAGCTGGGTGTTGTACCCCGATTCCTGGCGAACCAATTATTGGTGTGGTAACGCGAGGTAGGGGGATTTCAATTCATCGCCAAGGCTGCAATAATCTAGAGACTGTGGAATATGAGCGTTTAGTACCAGTTAGATGGAACCCAGCCGCCGAAAATAGTGGTCGTCCGCATACTTACCCAGTGGATGTTCAAATTGAAGCTCTTGACCGTGTAGGGGTACTAAAGGATATTTTGTCACGGTTGAGTGACCAAGGAATTAATGTCCGTCATGCTCAGGTGAAAACCTCTGCTGGTCAACCTGCATTGATCGACTTAGGAATAGATATACGCGATCGCTCTCAACTAGAGCAAGTGTTTGTCCAAATTAAGAAAATGAGCGACATTTTGAATATCCGCCGCGTTGGTCAAATTGACGAGTAGATGCGCCAATTTTAGGTGCGTTAACACAGTGTAACGCACCAGTTTAAGTTGCAATTTTACTCTCAAGTTTTGAATTTTAAGAAAGCGACAGTCATACTTTAACGATTGCTTCTAATGGCAAAATTACAGTAAATGTAGATCCTTTTCCTAGTTGTGAATCTACTTTAATTTCACCATCCATTAACTGAACCAATCGAGAGACTATTGCTAAACCTAATCCTGTACCATCAGAACTTTGCACTTGGGGAGCAGTTACTTCCCGAAAATAAGGATTGAAGATTTGTGCTTGAGCATCCAAAGAAATACCAATACCACTATCAGTAACAGAGATAGCCCACTGCTGTTGAGATACCGTCCAGCACTCCAAATGAATTGAACCAGATTCTGTGTAGCGAATTGCGTTACTGAGCAGATTTGTCAGAATTTGCTGAAGCCGAAGAGGATCTGCGATCACCTGACTTGGAGCGCGTTCGCATTCAACAACCAAGGATAATTCTTTCGCACGCGCTAATGGCTCAATCATCTCTAAAATAGAGTTGATTAAACTACGCACATCAGTTAGAGTCGGCTGCAATTTCATCTGTCCGGCATCGTAACGCGAAATTTCCAGAGTATCGTTAATTAACCGGACAATAAGTCTACCACTTTTGAGAACTCGCTCGATACTTTCAAGATTTGTATAGGTGTCTTTGAGTTCTGATTGTTGACGCTGCTGGCGCAGAAATAAGTCTGCATAACCGATGATTGAAGTAAGAGGCGTCTTCAGCTCATGAGCCAAATGAGAGAGACTTTCTTTACTAGCACGAACCAAACGAGTTAGCTCTTGGTTAGTCAACCGCAACTGACTTTGGAGTTGTTTAAGCTCTTGTAATCGTCCTTGAGTATAACTATTAAAGCATCGCGCGATCGCTTCATCAATTACTGTATCAATCAAGCGAACAGCCCTTAGCACTTCTTGTGCAGATCCCTGTAATAAATCTTCTTCTAAAAAGGAAAAAATCACAAACCTGAGTAAACGATACTCTCGCGCAATTTCCTCTGGTTCAAATCCCTGTTGGGCGCGGAGTGTACCGTGTTCTAAACTTGCATCTACTACTGTCTGCAAATCGCTCGTTGCAGATTCAGAAAGTACTGTTGCTAATGCTGTCAAAACGCGGGGTAAGCTATCCCGTACAGCTTTGAAAGTAAGTTCATTAGTAGCTTCAATTTGTTCATCTTGGTAAACTGCTTCTACCCATCGATCGAGAATGGCATCACTTTTTGCAATTAGAGTCTGACTAAAATCCATCTTTTGCTCAACCCAACACAGCGAAGCCTCTCCCACTAGAGGTAGATTAGTACGTTTTATGTCAGTTCGCACCTGACAGAAGATAGAGGTTAATGGAAAGACAGGTTCTTACTGAACTAATGACTTCAGGGAGATCCATAAAACTAAATCCCCAGCCTTATTAACTTATTAAAACGAAAGCCTCGTTTCTAGACATCGCAAAGCAAAATATTCTCGGAAACCATATTCTGCACAGTTAGATTTTGAGAAGTAATCCACAGCCATATCAGCAGGCATACCCAATTTTATCTAATCAATACCGAAATCGTCATCGTAGATTTGGATTGTCTAATTTGGGAAGTAGTGGCATTTTTAGTTTACAGTATCCCAATCATCTATGGACAGAAACGGTAAGTGCGATCGCAAAACAAGTAATGAGTGCTAAAACCAAATCTTTTGTATAATCTCTTACGGCGTAGGCTGATGACACAAGCTACCTTACAATCACTGATACCAGAAGCAAAACTAGAAGCTGTCGAAAAAGCACTGCAAACAACCTTCAATACCAAAACTGTTGAAAGCATTGAACTTCTGACGGGTGGGCTTAGTTCTGCGCTGGTTTACAAAATTATAGTGAATGGCAAAGCTTATGTATTAAGAATTGTCATTCAAATTGATGAACTTAGTGACCCAGTGCGGCAATATATTTGTATGAATATTGCCGCCGAAGCTGGTATTGCACCAATTGTCTATTATACTAATGCAGTAGACGCTGTATCGATTACGGATTTTATTAGAACAATATCTTTATCTGAGCATTTTGGTTCACCAGATAATTTTTTACCGGAATTGGCAAATGTGGTAAAGTCGATTCATTCTTTACCAATTTTTCCGAAAATTGTAAATTTTTTAGATGGTATCGATTTATTTATTCAGCAGTTTCAGGCTTTAGAATTTTTGCCAGCCAGTGCCATTGAAGAACATTTAAGATATTACTTAGAAATTCAACAATTTTATCCGCGCTACGATACCGATGTAGTTGCGAGTCATAACGATCTCAATCCGAATAACATTCTTTTTGATGGAAAAAAGATATGGCTTATTGATTGGGAGGTAGCATTTCAAAATGACCGTTATGTTGATTTAGCCAACGTTGCTAATTACTTTATGACCAATGCAGCGCAAGCAGAAATTTACCTGAGATCGTATTTTGGTGACTCCCTTGACGATTATAAACGCGCTCGATTTTTCCTCATGCAGCAGGTTTGTCAGATTTTTTACGCTATAGTATTTCTGAAGTTAGCAGCAGCCTCATGGCCTGAGAATTTACCTATTGAATATAGTATGGTGGTACCTAGTCTTAAAGAATTTCAGCAGCAATTAAGGACTGACAAAGTGATTCTGACAACCCATGAAGGACAATTACTGTATGGGAAAATTCGTCTTAATCAGGCTTTATATAATATGAAGACAGCAAGATTTGCAAAGTCAATTAAGATAATTCGTAATTCATAATTAATTTATATCATAACTTACACAAAAATCAGGTAATTTTGTCATGATGAGCGATCGCCTAAACGCGCAGCAGGGGTATTTTATTTATTGGAAGTCCCTCAGCTTATTTCACCATAAATGCAAGAGCGATCGCTAAGAAGACTGTCGCAGATAAATGGGCGATGCGGAAATTATTACAACGGCAATAATCGCGGCAATGTTTTTTGATGGCAATCATAGTAAGGCTTGCAGCTATATGAAAGATCAAAAATTCATCCTATATGTTAGAAAAATCACGATTTCATCGGCGATTACATAGAATATTGATGCTAATTAACGATTTGTTTCATCTGGAAGCATATCGTTATCTGTTATATCAGGCTGCTCAGAATTAACTTTGCTCATCCTCACTCTGAACGACTTTAGCAATCTCTCAGCAAGATTGTACGTTGTTTTTGAAAAAATATATTTTAGTCCATATATTTTAATACTAAAAGTTTCTCTTATCGATGTAGCATATACCCCAGTAATGATGGATGATTAATATTGATTAATTTGTGTATTTTTTCCAAATCCTATGCAACAGGTCTTTCCCGGAGAAGTATTCGCCAACACTGCGGATTTTGACACTGGTATTCGCCAACTGTTACCGCGATACGATGAGATGTTAGAGGTAATTACCCGTTGTTTAACTTCTACAAGTCGGCGTATTTTAGAATTAGGTTGTGGTACAGGCGAACTTAGTCTCAAGATACTCAACCGCTTTCCAGATTCCCAAGTAATTGCCCTAGATTACTCACCGAGAATGTTGCAATTTGCTCAAGATAAAATTACAGCAGCTAGATATCAACAACGCTGGACTGGTATACAAGCAGATTTTGGCGACTGGGCAGATAATCCAGAGAACTTGGATATTGGTAGCGAATTTGATGCTTGTGTCTCATCTTTGGCAATTCACCATCTCCAAGATGAGATGAAGTTGAAATTATTTGAGCGAATTGCTGCTAGTCTCACTCAAGACGGCTGTTTTTGGAATGCAGATCCTACCTTACCAGAATCACCAGCCTTAGCAGAAGTTTACAAAGCAGCACGAGAGGAATGGGCAGTTCAACAGGGAATTAACTTGACAGAGATTCGCGCTAAACGTGCCACTAGCACTACTCAAGGTTACTCCAGTCAAGACCAGTTAGCTAGCTTAGATGCTCATTTCCAAATGTTGAGCAAAGCTGGATTTAAGACAGTTGCAGTACCTTGGAAATATTATGGTCTAGCAGTGTTTGGTGGCTGTTTGTGAAAATTATCGGTTTTGGATGTCTAGATTTGAGATTAGCTTGTCTCCAATAGGCATTTATAGAATTAACAGCTTGATAGTAACAAAACAGCAATAAATAATATTATTTCTCTCGATCGGAATTAATATATAAACGCATTAGGTCTGTAAAGGAGGTCTTGCTAACTCACACAAGAGTTTTGGCTGAAACTTGCAGTAATTAAGCTGGCTTTGTGTTTTTATACAATATTTCCACATCATAAGTACCCATGAGGGTACGATCGATCCTCTACAGACCTATCCAAAAATACAGAGTAGAAAATTTTCTTCAGAAAAGAAACCAGGAACACGCGATTTGGATTCGTTTTTCTGCTTCTTTCTCCAGTGGAGTTAAAGCCACTGTTTGCCATCACTTAATTTCAAAAGGAGAATATCTTAGATGGCTCGAAATAAAAAGAAATCAGTCGGTTTCAAGCATGAGCAATCACCATACTCTAGATGCCCTATTTGTTGTATTATCCCACCCCATATACTAAAAAATGTCGTGGTGAATGGCAATCCCCAGCAGCGTACTTGGGCATTTCATACATTAAGTATTTCGGCACAATTTCAGGGACGGAGAAACGTCGTAGGTAATATCTCATTTGCGCCTTCTCCCGGTGAGAAACGCCGCACCATCTACGATGCGAAAAATGGGCAGCAACTTCCTGGTACGCTGGTGCGTGCTGAGGGCGATCCTCCCAGCAGCGATCCAACAGTAAATGAAGCCTATGATGCTGCTGGTGCGACTTATGATTTGTTTCATGAGATGTTCGATCGCAATTCCATTGATGATAAAGGACTACGTTTAGACTCCACCGTGCATTATGGTGTCAAATATGATAATGCCTTTTGGAACGGCGACCAAATGGTTTATGGTGATGGCGACGGAGAACTATTTCAACGCTTCACGAAATCAATTGATGTGATTGGACATGAGTTAACTCACGGTATAACCCAGTACGAAGCAGGTTTACAGTATTATGGCGAACCTGGGGCACTGAATGAGTCATTTTCTGATGTCTTTGGTTCCTTGGTGAAACAAAAGACTAAAAATCAGACTGCACAAGAGGCAGATTGGCTGATTGGTGAAGGTCTTTTAGTACCGACTGTCAAAGGTGTTGCCCTTCGCTCCATGAAAACACCTGGAACAGCATACGATGACTCTGTAATGGGTAAAGATCCTCAACCTGCCCATGTGAAAGATAAATATACTGGTACTGAAGATAATGCTGGGGTACATATCAACTCAGGAATCCCTAACTATGCCTTTTATCTAGCTGCTGTTGAAATTGGTGGCTATGCCTGGGAAAAAGCTGGCAAAATATGGTACATAGCTTTACGCGATCGCTTGCGTGCCAAAGCAGATTTTAAAAAAGCTGCCAGCGTCACCATTCAAGTTGCTGGCGAACTCTATGGTAATGACAGTAATGAACAAAAAGCTGTGCGAAATGCTTGGCAAAAGGTAGGAGTTATTTAAAGTTAGGAGTGAGGAGTTAGGAGTTAGGAGTTTTTTCTTAACTTCTAACTCCTAACTCTTAATTTCTAACTTTTTAGATGTGTTGTTTGTTGTTGTTAAACTGGGAGTTGAGAACTATCATCTCCCAGTCTTAGTATGTATTTCAACTAAATAACACAACGGAGAGCAAAAAAATGCGGGTATCATTTGAACGCACGGGCGGCTTTGCTGGAATTACCAAGAAGACAACCGTTGATACAGATACTCTCCCGCCACATGAAGCTGCCACACTTCCCCAACTAGTGGAAGTTGCTGATTTATTTAGGCTACCGGAACTAATTACTTCGTCAAATCCCCAGAGCGATCGCTTTCAATATAAATTAACAGTAGAAGATAATGGCAAGCAGCATACAGTGACTGTCAGTGAGTCAGCATTGCCAGGAACCTTAAGACCCCTAATTGAATGGCTACAAACCAGATCGCAGAAAAGGTAAAAAGTAAAAATAATTACTTATAAGTCTCTGAAGCTAAGTAAGTCGGTGAGAATAAATCAAACTAGATTAAGTAATGTAAAAAATATTGAGATTATTTCGTAGTGTTCGCGAACACCACAAACCTTGAATTATTTACACCGCTCTACTTATAGAATATCTTCTGAATAGTCAAAATTGTGGCAAAGTAATAGTAACGTAGTTTGTAATTATGAATTAAATAATTCATTTTTATTAGTTACTCTCAGGGTTGAGTTCGTTGATTTCTTTGCACTTAGCCTCTGCGGCTTGATATGCTGCCAGATAGTCTTGACCACCCAACATTACATCACCGTAATATTCATAAGGTGGATCGCCATAAATTGGCAATGGATCGTCTTCTGGATAATCTTCTTTTGATTCTTCAATGATGGCTTTCAGTTTTTTAACAGTCAGACTATGTGCTGCAAAATACCAGATTTCTTGAGGATTTTTGTTCAGGTGAGGTAACGTGGGATCGATAATTCGGACATCGGAGGCGTCGTCTAGCTCAATCCAACTGTGTTCAATCGGTCTATATGGCTTCCCAGCAAAAGCTAGAAATCCCTGAATGTACCTTGCTCCCTTTGTAGATAATGCTGCTTTATAAGCATTATCAAACGGAGTGCTAGCTCTGCTGTTTATCTGTTCAGCAATTTTGATTGACAGCGTTTCATCCAATAGTTTGTTCATCAATAGCAAGGATTAGAGCAGCCATAAAAACATATTACCACTGTGACTTACCATTTTGCTTGGGCATTGGAAATTGGTTCTTCACTAATGACAAATGACTAATGACTAATGACTAATGACAAACTCTACTTTGTGCTAATCACCATCTGTAAGTTCATTAACAAGTCGCTTGAAGTGTAGGGCTTGGACAAAAGGGTTTTGACACTATTACCAAGGTTTTTAATCATTGTATGATTGGAGGCTAATCCACTAACACCAATAATTTTGATATCTGGATTAATTTTTTTCAATACATTGATAGTTGTTGGGCCATCCATATATGGCATCATCATATCAACCAACACCACACTAATTTCTTGTTGATGTTTTGTATATAGTGCGATCGCATCAATACCATCACTAGCCACTAAAACTTTATAAGCATTTTGTTCTAACCAGGTTTGAGTAACCTCTCGAATTGAATCTTCATCATCAACAACGAGAATTAATTCTCCATGCCCTGCTGGTAATTCCTGATGTCTAGCTAATTTACTATCTGCTCCGATTGTTTGCGTTACGGGTAAGCAAACTTGAAACTCTGTACCTTTGCCTACTTCACTAACTACATTCACAAAACCGCTGTGGCTTTTGATAATGCCAAGGACTGTTGAAAGACCAAGCCCTGTACCTTTACCTACTTCTTTTGTTGTGAAAAATGGCTCAAAAATTCTATCTATTATTTCTCTTTTAATTCCTATACCTGTATCGCGCACGCTAATCATCACATAAGAACCCGCCTTAGCATCAATATTCATCCGGGCATAATGGCTATCAACCCAGAAATTCTTCGCAGAAATCTTTAGGATACCGCCATGAGGCATAGCATCACGAGCATTAATGCAGAGGTTCATCAGTACTTGGTGTATCTGAGTTGCATCACCAAAGACATCCCACAGGTTTTGCCCAGGAACATCAATGTCGATTTCAATAGCTCTGGAAAATGTTTGCTTAACAATATTTTCGATTTCTAAAATCGAATTCCGTATCTGTAAGGTTTTAAAGTTACCTACAGATCCGCGGGAAAACCATAGCACTTGTTTAACTAAATCTGCTGCACGTTTAATATTTGTTTCCATAATTGTCAGCCATTTCTGACTTTTTTCATCCGGCAGCTTTGCTTCTAAAAGTTGTACTGTCATCATTATCGGTGTCAGTGCATTGTTGAGGTCATGGGCGATGCCACTTGCTAGAGTACCAAGACTCTCCATCCGTTGGGCCCGGAGAAACTGGGCTTCAAGTTGCTTTTTTTCTGTGATGTCGGAGTTGACAATCAGGATGGATTTGGCTTGCCCCTCATCGTCATTTACTAGAGTCCAGCGACTAGCAACAATGATTTCTTTGCCTTGTTTTGTGACTTGATATAACTCACCTTGCCACGCACCACTCTCAGCTAAAGTTTCTTGGATGTTTTTCAATTGCCAAAAACTTTGCTTTTGATAAAAAAGCTGATTAGCATTCTTGCCCACTACTTCTTCTGCCATCCAACCGTAGAGATGTTCAGCCCCTTGATTCCAAAATTGAATTTGGTTAATCAAATTTTGAACGATAATCGCATCTGTGGTGATGTTAAGCAAAGCAGCTTGCTCGCGGATTTTCTGTTCTGCATTTTTGCGTTCGCGTAGCGCAGCTTGCTGTTCGGTAATATCAATTACAAAGCCCGCCATTCGAGCAACTTTACCTGTCGAGTCTAAAAAGATATACCCATTGTTCTCAACTGTGATATAACTGCCATCTTTACGACATACGCGAAATTCAAGATGGAATCGCTCTTTTGTGGATAAAACGCGGTTAATCTCTTTGTTAAAGAAGCTGCGATCGTCAGGATGAATCAATTTTAACCAGCGGTTCAAACCTCCCAACATCTCAGACATAGAGTAACCTAATATTCGCTCCACATTGCCATCATATTTAATCTCATTGGTATGCAAGTGCCAGTCGTAGAGAATCTGACCACTTGCTTGAATTAGTGCTTGATAGCGATTGTTCCACTCATCTAATGCATCTGAATGACATCGTAGTTTTTCCTCTACCCGCTGGCGCTCCAAGATTTCGATCTCTAAACGCTTATTTTGCTCTGTGAGTTTTTTTGTGAGGTTCCGTAAACGTAAATGGGTATTTATCCTAGCTAAAACCTCTTGAGATTCTAAAGGTTTGGTAATGTAATCTACAGCCCCAAGATTCAAACCTTTAACTTTATCTACCTTGTCACTCATGGCAGTTATAAATATTACGGGAATATCTTGAGTGGCTGGATTTTTTTTCAAAATTTTACAAGTCTCAAAACCGTCAATTCCTGGCATTAATACATCCAGTAAAATCAGGTCAGGTGAAGCATATTCTGCCATATAAACGGCACTTTGCCCATCTTCAGATACTAAAACTTGAAAACTGTAATAATCTAAAAACTCAAATAATACTTGTAAATTAACAGGAGTATCATCGACTATTAAAATAACAGGTTTTTCATTTGTATTAACATTCATACTTGCCTCTTATTAAATTTATTTAAAAACTTCTATAATCGATTTTTCTTGAAAATAAAATTTTTAAAATACTTACGTAAAACTACAGGTGGTAGGGGCAATTCATAAATTACTCCTATCTAAAAATCAGGGTTTCAGCTATTGTTTGCGTAACTCCTGTTTTAGCAAGTTGATGAAGATGTGTGGCAGATGGCACTCGATCGTCTACTTGTTGGAATGGCAAAAATAATTTTGCTATTTAAGATATTTCTTGGCTGATTTGAGATACCATACTTTCTGCCAATTTTTTTAGATACACACAAATTTTAGACTTAAATTAAAAATATTTTATTAAATAAAAGTAAACTATTTCCACAAAATAGCGGTTTCCAAGTGATGAAGTATATAGAACAATCTTGAAGCATTCGTGAAAAACAAGATCCTCGGTAACTTTTACGAAGTCGGGGATCTACGGGTTGCAACTCTCACAAATCAAATACTAGTCCTATATACCTCATTTTTATTAGAAAAAACTATATAGCGATCGCACTTTTATTCTCTTTCCAAAAACAAATATATATATGGAAAAGTTAAGGGCGCACAGCTAGCTGCGCGCCCTTACTATGTTTATCTATAAAAATCTATGGGGTTGTGGAGGGATCGAGTTTTAGTCGAGCCGTTTTGGGGCGACAAGGACTTCCCCAACAAACCTGTCCAGAAGGCATATTAATAAAAACACTACTCCGAGCGCCAATTACAGCATTAGCCCCGATTTGCACCCCTGGCCCAACAAAACAATCTGCCGCTACCCATGCACCATTTTCAATGGTGATACTCGCTGTTTTCAACCCAAAGGCAGGATCTTGGAGATCGTGAGTACCAGTACACAGATAACTTTTTTGGGAAATTACGCAATGTTCGCCAATATGGATTCGATCGAGGCTATATAAAACTACGTTATCTCCAATCCAACTGTAGTTGCCAATATTGACTTTCCAGGGGTAGGTAAAGCGGGCTGTAGGTCGAATTAATACACCTTTGCCGATACAAGCGCCAAATAATCGTAGCAAAGCACAACGTACAATATTTAACGGTTGAGGAGTTAGAGGAAAGGCGATCGCTTGTACAAACCACCATAATAAAACATACCAACTTGGACGCCCTCGGTCAAACCAAGATTGGTCATATTTGCGTAAATCTACGAAAGGTTGGTCATTAGTCATTGTCAGGAATCAATGGTCAATAGCTTTGCTTCTGCTTCTCTGCTCCCCTGCTCCCCTGCTCCCTCCTTCGGCGTAGTTGCAGTATTTAAGTGACCACCACAGTTGCGTAATTCGTAAAGTTTAACGCCAATTTGATATTCATATTGACTGAGTAAACGTGCATAGATATATCCTGCTTTGCCATCTAAAAAACCGCGTTGAATTATATAAAATAAAACAAACCGCAAAATGGGTTTAAATGGTAGGTGTACCCAGACTTTTTTCAAAAATCTTTTGCGTTGTACGGCATCACCAAATAGATTAGCGCCGATAGTACCGCTATCATCTTTACCTGTAAGAATATTAAAATAAACCCTGGCTTCCCAGTTGGAATATCTATTGTGCCGTTCTAACCAGTGGTAAAGGTCGCGAAAGTCTTCGTGGAGCATATCATTTTTGAGATATCCAACTTTCCCTTGCAAAATCACGTGTTCGTGAACTTCGTTATCACCAGTATTAGGAATATCTTCTGTATTTAGATTTTCATAGCGACCTTTTTTATGTTGAAATAAACGTAGATTCCAATCAGGATATTTACCGCCATAACGAATCCATTTTCCTAAGAAAAATACGCGGCGGTTGAGATAATAACCTGTATATTCATCATTTTGAATTGCTTGCTCAATTTCTGACCAAAGTTCGGGGGTAATCCGCTCATCACAATCTACAATTAGCACCCATTGATTACGAAAAGGCAAATTATCTAATGACCAATTTTTCTTTTTAGGCCAGCGTCCATTGAAGTTGAATTGTACGACATTTACACCGTAACTTTTAGCAATCTCAATGCTGTTGTCGGTACTTTGAGAATCTACTACAAATATTTCATCTGCTCTGCTGAGGCTAGTAAGGCAAGCAGGCAAGTTAGCTTGTTCGTTTTTTGCCGGAATTAGTACTGAAACTGGTATTTTAGATGACATATTGAGTAAAAATTATGTTACTAGTTATTTCTTATTTGATGTAGATAAAAGACCCTGAATAGCAGCATTTAAGTAACCAATCTGACCGTAAGCATACACCAGTTTGTCAAACCGTTCTGCTGGATCGGAGAAATACTGTAAAGCTTTATATAAGCCTCGCACAAACCGTTCGCTACCTCGCTGTAATTGAGCGATCCCAGCTTTACCAGCGAGTTGTTCTCGATAGCATTCACTGATACCCTGCCACCAGCCCCGGTTTAAAAACCAGGAGCGTTGGAGGCGTTCTGGGGCTACATTGTGAGCGACGAGTGCTTCGGGAAGATAAGCAACTTGCCAACCACGCTGTAGAGCGAATTCGGTCATTTGCAGTTCTTCGTTAGATAATAAATTTTTACCCACTCGACCGAGATGGGGATCGAAACCGCCAATTTCTTCGAGGAAACTGCGGCGGATAGAATAATTTAAGCCTCTGGGTGTTAAGCCAGGTTGCTCAATGTAGATGTTACCGTCACCTAAATCGTATGCACCCAGATTTGCCGCTAGTCCCGGAGATAGCCACCGTGGTTGTTGAATTCCTGGGGGCCACAGGAGAGTGACTTTGCCACCTGCGATCGCTAGCTTAGAATTATTGTAATAGGCAGAATATAAAACTTGTAGCCAGCCCTTACTGGCAACGGCATCGTCATCCAAATAAGCAAGAATATCACCACTGGCTACCTTTGCACCTGTGTTACGGGCGACAGATAAACCAATGGTGGGTTCAAAAACATACTTCAGGCGCGAATCGTAGGTTCTTTGTTCTACAACCTCACGAGTGCGATCGCTAGATCCATTATCAACTATCACAATTTCAAAGTCAGCAGCAAAATCCTGTGCTAAAAGACTATCAATTGCAGCCCCTAAATAGGTATCTCGATTGTAAGTACAGATAATGGCAGAGATTTGGATGTCTGGCATAGATTGAATTTTGGATTTGAGATTTGGGACTTAGGCTACGCTCAGTCGAACGATTTTAGATTAAAATCTAAATCCAACGCATAACTGCTGAGAGTTAATCTAAACCAAAAGTTACCGACCTACCAACCGAGTTTCTTCGGAAATAATCTTTAAAACTTTACGTTTGTTGAATATGACTGTGTAAAACTACAAGAGTTTGCGCCAGTTGACTAAGGCGGGTTTCCAAAGATTGCTTGCGCCCTAACAGTTGACGTAACTTTTGGTAACGAGCGATCGCCATACTAACATTGGGAACCTGATCTGGTGGACATGGACGCGACCAAACTTTACCAGTATCGTCTACACCACAGAGGCGATAACCAGTAATAGATGATTGATAAGATACTTTTCCACCAGTGGCACAAATTTCTTCTACGTAGTTCATCAGGCGGTCAACTTCTGCATGGCGCAGTGTTGCAGTTCCTCCTGGTTCTGGTTCGGTGGGATTGGATTCTAACCAGCCATTGACAATTGGCCCTTCTAAGTAAATATCCTGAATTTGTTTCAAAATATTTTGCAATTCTGTTTGCCAACCGCCGACAGTTTCCTGAATTTCTTGCAATAGATTCATCGCCAATGCTGGATTCGCACCGTGGCGATGGCTACTAAAGGTCGGAGTTTTCAACTTGGGTAGGCTGGGTGTTTTGTTACCATTCTCTTCTGCTTGAAAGGTCTGCACAGATTCATGGTGAGGAAAGAAATTTTGGTCAGAAGGATAATTGTTCTCAGCATTTACATTTAAATCAACTGTTTGTCCTTGTGACTTTACTTCCCCATCCTGAGAGGATGGAATTTGTGTACTTTCTGTAGGTTCGTTAGCTCCGACGCTGATTCTAAAGGAGAAAGGCCGTTTTGTTGTCGAATCAGTTGTTTCGGTAGTAGAGGCAGTGCCGCGATTCCCTAAATCGTGTAAAGTTGCTTCAATGCGTTTTAAGCCTGCGTTCATAAAAACATCCTAAAGTTTGCTGTCCCCAGTAGTATTGAATAATTAAGAATGGGGTAGTTGGGATTTTTGGCTTTTGCCAGTTGTAACATCTAATGATGTTGGTGCTAATTTTATCCCTTAAAAGTTATTTGAAACCAAAAATCTCACCCATGAAGTAAAAAATGTGGCGATCAATTGTAACCGTGGGTATGTAGAGGAGGCAGGAGGCAGGAGATTGGAATTTATCTGTTGCTCTCAACCCCATCTAATTCCAGACCACGAAATCCTAGATTTTGCTGGAGACTTAAACCGCAGGCTCACTTGCAATAATAACCATAGGAGGCGACGGCAATATTCCTTCTGCTTTCTGCCTTCTGCGTCCTGCCTCTCTTGTTAAAATACTCAGTAAAAAACTTTGGGTAAAATCATCTTAGTAACAGGGCCAGCACGATCTGGTAAAAGTGAATGGGCAGAAACTTTAGCTATGCAGTCAGGAAAAGCAGTTATTTATATAGCAACAGCTACCGATAACCCAGATGACCAAGAGTGGCACCAACGCATTTTAGAACACCAACAACGTCGTCCTCAAGACTGGGTAACTCTATCTGTACCTGTGGAACTGTCTGCTACCCTCGCTGATGCCAAACCCTATACTTGCCTCTTAGTTGATTCTTTAGGGACTTGGGTTGCCAATCTCCTAGAACAGGATGAATCTAGCTGGGAAAATACCCTTGCAGAGTTTTTAGAGACGGTGGAATTGGTTGCTGCTGATATGCTGTTTGTAGCAGAAGAAGTGGGTTGGGGTGTGATCCCAGCTTATCCCCTGGGAAGGGCGTTCCGCGATCGCCTCGGTTCTTTAGTAAGACAGCTAGCAACACTTAGCGAAACTGTTTATTTAGTGACTGGCGGCCATATTCTCAATCTCAGCATCCTTGGTTCGCCATTGCCAAATAGAGCTAATGCTGGAACATTCAGAAGTCAAGATTCTTAACTGTTGATTCAAATTAATCTCAAATCCCAAGTCTAAAATCTAGAATTGTAATATGGCAACCAAACAAGAAGTTAAAGGATACCTTGCCTACTGGTTTCAGTTGGGTAAGAGGGTGATTACGGGCAACGGTAAGGCAAGCTTTTTGCCCCAACCGGTGCTAAATGGCGATCGCTATAGTCAAGAATTTGAAGAATGCTGGCAAAAAATTATTTCACCGGAATCGGGTGATTGTTACCTTGAGGGTACATACGAAACTATTGCTGAATTGTTAACACCAGTATGGAATATGCTACCTTGCAGCCGATGCAGTATGCCAGTAGCCGCGCGAAACGTTGGGATGCCAGCGTTGTTATGTCCCTGCAATGATTTACCTAACTGGCCAAATACTGAATTGCCAGCACCGCGAGAGCCAATTAAAACTCAAGACCAACTCCAAATAATTCGCGATCGGCTCGTAAAGAATATTACATAAAAAATTGCTATGGGACTTCCAAATAAAAAAATATCCCACAATTAACAGTCAGCAACTTCAAGCGGGATAATTTATTTCTTGGAGTTCCCTATAAAACCAATCGCAACTTCAATGACTGTCGAAAAACTCATCTGCTCAATAGACCTGTCTTAAAAATAGGGACTGGGGACTGGGAACTGGGGAAGAGATATTTTTATTGTTCCTTGTGAGTTCCATTTATGGAGTCTCTTGCAAAAGTGACTTTTGCTTTCCGGTTGGGGAAAGGGACTCATGTTAAAGGGTAAGAGGAAATTCCATCCCTTTTACCTTTACCCCTTACCGTTTCCCTACAAATGCCAAGAAGTCTAATATCAAGTTCGGATAAATACTTATAATAAAGCTGGGATCGTTGCAGTGTATCTATCTACGTCTTATGCCGAAACGGATTGCGATCGTTAACCACATGAGTACGGAAGAACTACTGGCTCATTATCGTCAGGCGACA